>JANQGB010001214.1 GCA_028277545.1 Phycisphaerae bacterium
CCACGTCGCCGTCGTGGTCGGCGTCTCCTGGCGGTGGCTTCAGGATGAAGGCGACCGTCTCGTCGCCGCTGGTGGGGCTTTCGCCGTAGCCGGCTATCCAGTCCTCGTTGTTAATCTTCCGGGCGTAGATGGCGCCCCAGCCCGCAAGGTCCAGTGGCACCATGCTGCCATCGCCGGGCCCATCGCTGAACCAGCTCCAGCGCCCACCGCCGGTAACGTAGGCGGTGCCCACTATACGCCCCTGGTCGTTGATGCCGCCCGTCCACTGGGAATCCGGCGTGAGATAATCCACAAAATGCCAGGTGCCGTCATATGTGACCACGCGATGAATCGCGTCCCAGGGATAGTACTTGCCGCGCCCGATGATCTGCCCGGCGTCGTTGATGTCCGTCGCGCTGCAATCGGTGATCCCGATGGTGCCGATGACGGTGAGTAGGCCGGCGTCGATGTCGTAGGTATAGGCGGTGGTATTGCCGGACGGGTCGTCGGCGCTGCCGCAGATCACGTTGCTGTTGTTGACCGCGCTGGCAGTCTGAAGGTCAGTCAGGCCGGCCGCTCGGATGGCACTGTCGAGACTGTAGGATACGCCGTCCTGGAAATAGAACGCCGTTCGCTCGCCGCCGGTGCTCCAGAAGTAGCCCACCACGACACCGTCGTCGTTGATGTCGTAGGCCCGCAGGTCGGAGTCGGGGTTGGCCTCGGGTGGATAGGGTATGGTGTGCAGCGTGGTGTCCACCCAGTAGCAGGCCCGCGACTTGCCCGCCGCGTTGCGCGAGTATCCGCAGATTACTCCACTGGCATTAATCCCCGTCGTCAGGGCGATAGGCTTGTCGGCATCGGGCAGGATGGGCAGTTCGGTGACTGTAGTCCCGTCGAAGCGGAACGGCGTGCTGGACGTATTGATGACGTAATTGCCCATACCGCAGACGACACCACTGTTGTTAATGTCGGCTGCCTCCGCACTGCCCACCCACTCGGGCAGGTTGGGAATCTCCGTGATGATCCACGATCCCTGGGCCGCGGCGGTGACGGACAGGGCCACAAGGCCGGCCAGTATGACTCTGTGCACTGCTCGGTACATCGTTCTCACTGCCTCCTGCCGAGTGTCAAACTCCAGGTCCGGACATGCTGTCACTGAACAGGGCCAGGTCGTTCAGGTCCACGTCGTCGTCGGCGTCGAGATCAAACGTATAGCAGCCCACCTCGATCGAACCGCCGGGGGCGAAGCACCGCTGCAAAGCCCCATAATCATACAGGTCGACGTTGCCGTCAGCGTCCTGATCACCATCGGGCACCAGCAGGGCGCTGGAGGTCATGAGGTCGTAGTCGGGCCCGGTTGCCCAGCCCAGGTCGAAATTCGACCCCCAGGCCAGCCGCCACAGCCCATCGCCGGCGTAGACAATCTCGACGTCCCGATCGTGACGTGAGTCCACCGGGTCCCAGGCGTAGGAATTGACGAACCAGGGGGGCGACCAGTGCTCGCCGTTGTCAACGCTGTAGGAAAAGAATATGTCGTAGTCCGTGCCGATCAGTGGGAAGAGCGGCTCCTTGGACTGCCAGGCGACCACCCAGTTGCCCTTCTCATCCGCCGCCGGCACGGGGTAGAGGTCCTTGCCACTGTCGGTGAAGGCGTTGGTGTTGAGGAACTCGGCGTCCGTCCAGGTGGCGCCGAGATCGTCACTGTAGGAGAACATGATGTCGTAATCCACTTCGTACACGCCGTAATACCACACCGCCATCCAGCGGCCGGCTCCATTGGTCGCCAACCGGGGAGACTTGTCGTCCAGCGGGTCGCCCGCGGCAGCCGAATTCAGAACCGCCGGGGCGGTCCAGTTGATACCGTCAGCGCTGCGCGATACGAACAGGTCGTAGTCCTCGTCAATCGTCCCGCCCAGCGAATCATCCGACTGCCAGGCCACCACCCAGTTTCCGTCCGCGTCGGCCAGGATGCACGGTAGACTGTCGTAGCCCGTATCGGTGGCCAGGTTCGGGTGCAGCAGTTCCATCGTTGACCACGTGGCGCCGTTGTCGGTGCTGCGTGACACGAAGATGTCCCGATCGCCCTCCTCGGTGAGGCTCTTGGACCAGACCGCCACCCACAGGCCGTTGCCGTCCGTGGCCAGGCTGGGACTGGATTCTCCCGTCGTGTCGGTTGCAGCGTCGGAGTTGAGCGGGACCGACGACGTCCACGTGGCTCCGTTATCCTCACTCCGGGAGACCAGGATGTCGGTATCATCGCCGATGGTCTCACCGTGATTGTCGTGGGTGTACCAGGCAGCGACCCAGTGACCGGCCCGGTCGGTTGCGACAACCGGATGAAAGTCGTCCTCTATTTCCAACTCCGGCGGAACGTCTGCGAACGGGTCCAGCACTGCGGGCTCGGTCCAGGTGACCCCGTTGTCGGCGCTGCGGGACACGAGGATGTCGAAGTCCCTGTCCGTGGCGGCGGCCACAGCCGCACACCAGACACACACCCAGTTTCCGGCCCCGTCATTGACCCAACTGAGATAATAGTCGCTGTCCACATCGGTGCCAGCGTTCGGGTTGAGCGTCTGTGTGTCCGGCCAGATCATTTCCGCCGACAGCCGAACTGCCGGGCAGCCCAGACTCACAGCCGCCGCGAGGAGAACGAACACGTAGGAGTAAGACCGAAGCGTCGTCATCGCTAGCTCCATTTAGTTGCCAATTCACCTGGCCCGGTTAGTCCGGCTGCCACCGCATCGATATCCAACAGGTCAACATCGCCATCGTGATCTACGTCGCCGGGCGGCTGAAGAGCCGAACCTCCGCTGCGCGGTGAGCGTCCAGGTCACACTCCAGGTCTCCGGCGCCAAAGGAAACTGCGTCGGCCCAGCAACCAAGGCCGAACCGACGCAGTTCTTTGCAGTTTATTCGCTACCTGCCGCCAACCGGCGGGCCTAGCGACGGCGCCGGATCAATGCCAGAGCGCCGAAGGCCAGCAGGCTCAGGCTGGCGGGCTCGGGCACCTGATAAAGGCCACGGGCGCCGTTGTTGTTGTAGGTCAACAGCCCGTTGTAGAAGCCGAGCTCGTAGACCGTATCCGAGCCGCCGGGGCTGGAGAGCAACTCGGCCTCGCTCAGGACGATGGCCAGCGTGCCTGCCGGGTCTGCCGGGTTGAACTTCAGGATGTTGTCCCCGGAAGACTCGTAGAAGTACACCATGCCGTCCGGAGACAGCCCTTCGATGCACCCGAAGCCGGCCGAACTGCCGCCGCTGACAGCCATGATCTGCTCTTCCGTCAGCACCTGGCTGAGCGTGCCATCGGCCGCCCGCTTGAACATGGCGTCGCTGGTGTTGTTGCCCCAGTACAGATCGCCGTTGAGGTCGTAGCCCAGGCCACCGCTGACCTTGGTGTTACCCTGCAGGGTCTGCAGGGCATCGGTGCTGACCAGGGTCTCCAGCGCCCCGATGCCAGCGGTATTCAGAATGGCGTCCACGCCGCCCTCGTAGAAGACGTGCTCGCCATTAGGCATGACTTTGAAAGCTGTGTTCAGCGACGGGTTCGTCACGCCGCCGGTATAAGCCATGATCTCCGCCTTGGAGACGTAGGAGGTGATCGCCCCGGTGTCCTTGTGGACACGCCACACCGAGTCGGTGGCGCTGTCCGACATCTGCAGGAAGTCGCCCGACATCCCGAACCCGTAAAACGCGGTGCAGCCGGAAACGCCGCCGTTGGCAATCTGCCAGGCCTGATTGGACATCAACTCGGTAGCGACCTGTGCCCCGCCGAAGTCAGTCACCTTGACGATACGACCGGCCGTGCCCAACACGTGGTATCCAGTGTCTCCGTCGATCACCCAGCCGTAGTTCTGCGTCGAGGCGCTGGGCGCCGGGGAGTTGAGCACATCCCAGCCGATCACTTCCTGCGGAACGATAGCCGACGCGGGCGCCGACAACATCGCCACGACCGCCAGGGCGGCCACAGCCATAAATCTTGCTTCCTTCATTTTGTCCAACCTCCTCCAGGTTCGTACCTGCTCCACCAATGTTGCCCCTCTGCCGAGGGATGAGCCGTGCGCCGCGCACAACCACCTCGGCTGTGCCGTGCCCCCGTGCAGCGCCGCAACGGACGCCGCTCACTCTCTCCCTTGAATCGAGACCGGAACGATGTGTGGTGCCGCCTTCTTTCCGGTCCGCCCCGATCGATCAGGCAATTGCCTAATCAACACACAGTGTAATCGAATCCAGGCGGGCGTGTCAACGAACTACTGCATGGCCAACGTGTTTGCGTCGCGCACGCAGCCAGCGAGCGACGTTGCCAATTGGTGCTCGTCGCCATCTGTAAGCCCTATAAATGTGCGTTTGCCCTTCCAGTGTGATTTCCAGCGGTGCGGTAGTCATTGTGGGCTTGCACTATCGTCAGTCCGACTGGAAGACAGGTAATAGTTAGGCGTTTTCAGGTAACGCTATCCTCGGTGAGGCGCCCCGGCAGTGCGCATATATTGCCTCGACGCAAGAGCACCGCCGTGCTGCCGGCCGGCGCGCTGCGGGACGGCGTCCGCGGAGTCCAGCACCTCAGCAACCATTCAAGCCTGCCGATACCGCCGCTCCGTTCGCGGCCTCCGTCGAAATCGGCGCCGAATTTTGTATACTTCGCGAGCAGGAAGTCGCATTGTTAGCCGTTTCACTGAAGTGGGTCCGAAGGGTGGAGGTCTGGAGTCTGGCCGGATCGGTTCGGCCGAACCATCGCCCTGACGCTCTTTCTTCTCGGCTTGACGAACTCGGGAGGCTGCAGATGTACGCTCGTTGGTTTTTCGCTTTGATCGCGGTTGTATGCACAGGTGCTATGGCCAGTCCTGCCCTGGCCGGTTCGGCGGAGCGGGCCGCTGAGTCTTATAAGCAGGGCGATGTCCTGCTCGCTCAGGGTGACTTTGATGGTGCAGTCAAAGCCTTCGCCGCTGCTGTCAAGGCGGATCGCGACAACGAGGACTATCGCCAGCAGTACGCGCTGGTCCGCCAGATCGTCAAACTGCGGAAGCGCATCGGCAAGGAGCGGAATCCGGAAAAGTGGGAGAAGAGTGCCCGAGCCCTCCGAGCGTTCTACTACGAACACAGGATTTACAGCGAGGCTCTGTCTCTCGACCGGGAGTTCCATACCAGGCTCGATAACGCCGAGTCAGCCGCCATGCTCGCGGAGACTGAGCTCAACCTGGGCATGAACGACGAGGCGGCCGAACTGCTGGCCGGCCTGGACAGTCAGCAGGCCACTCCCAGGAGCCACGCCCTGCTGGGCATCGCCCTGGCTCGTCAGGGCAAGCTCGATGACGCCAGGGGCGTGGCCGAGAAGTGCCAACTGCCCGACGACGCCGGTCCGGGCGTCTACTTCGACGTCGCCCGTTTGCGGGCTTTGCTGGGTGATGCCAGCGATGCCCTGGCCATGCTGACCCGTTGTTGCGAGTCAACGTTGCCAAGCCGACTCGAGGCCCTGAAGTACCGGGCCAAGGAGTGCAAGGATTTCCGCGCCCTGGCGGCCGGCCCTGAATTCGCCAAGGTTCTGGAAACGCCCTCCAAGATCAAGGAGTCCGGCTGTAGCAGCGGCAGCAGTTGTGGCAAGTGCCCCAGCAGGACCAGCTGTGGCAAGGGTAAGAGTTCGAGCAGCGCCAAGGACAAGAAGCCGTAACCTGAACACACCCTAATTCCGCGGAAAACTCACGCAACCTCGGCACGCTTTTTGCAGAGCTTCTGATCGATAGCGCGTCGGCGCGCCCGAGCCGACGCGCGTTTATGGGGCGCACAGCTAATGAAGACGACCAGGCGGATTGTACAGTTCGGATTCCTGACACTGACTCTGGTTGGCGTCTTTGTAGTCAAGGGCAACGCCGAGCGCTGGTGCCCGTTCGGTGGCGTGGAGGCTATCTACACCTACGCTACCGAGGGCAACATGCTCTGCTCACTCGGTGTCTCCAACTTCTATATCCTCGGCGCCCTGCTGCTGATTACGCTGCTGCTTCGGCGGGCCTTCTGCGGCTACGCCTGCCCCATCGGAACGCTCTCCGAGTGGCTCGGCGCCGGGGCCGCACGACTGGGCTTCAAGCCCCGCAGCGTTCCCTACCGCCTCGATCGCGGGCTGGCCAAGCTGAAGTACGTGGTCCTGGTGGTCATCCTCTACTTCACCTGGACCTACGCCGAATTGGAATTCCGCGTGGCAGACCCCTGTTACGCTCTGCTCAGCCGGCACGGCGAGGACATCACCTTCTGGGCCTACGTAGTGGCGGGCGCGGTGGTGATTGGATCGCTGCTGGTCATCATGCCGTTCTGTCGCTGGCTCTGCCCGCTGGCGGCAGTGATGCATCCCCTGTCCCGGTTCGGGTTCACTCGTGTCAAGCGCGACGAAGAGACGTGCATTGACTGCGGCCTCTGTTCCAAGGTTTGCCCAACCGGCATCCCGGTAGACAAGGTCGACGAGGTCAAGGCCGCCCGCTGCATGTCATGCCTGAACTGCGTGACCGTCTGCCCCCGTGATTCCGCGGGGGCCATAAGCTGGGGGCCGCCGAAAGCGTTCGGCAGGTCCTGGCCGCAGGCAGCACTGATAGGGATCATACTGGTTTGCTTCGCTGCGGCGGTGGGCGCGGCCTACGCGCTGCCCATCCCCTCGTTCACTCGAGTGGTGGAGGGCCGCGGCGACCTTCCCGCGGAGTCAGCCATCGCTGAGCTCGAGGTCTACAACCTGAGTTGTCGCGGCAGGGCTTCGCTCTTTGCCTACTTCGTCGAGCGCGATGACGTGTATGAGTTGCCCGGGTACCTGAAGATCGAAGCCTGGCCTGGTCCGGGCGCTGCGCCGGTACACATAACCTTCGACCCCACGCAGACAGACCCGGACGCCATCAGTGAGGCGATCATGGAGCCCTACTACGACGCCGTAAGCGATATCTGGCGCTCCTCGCCGTTCGAGGTCTCGGGATACGACCCGCTGGGGCTGGATGGTGACACATCCGAGGGTGAGCAACCATCACCCGGTGCTGACTGACCAGCGGCTTTGCTCGGGGCTTTGCTGGATGGGCGGCGCGGTCATCTTGACCGGACGGTGATTCCAAGTGCAGATCTGGCCAGTGCGTCATTAGAACTCGCGCCGAATGGCGCTTCAGTTCCGGCGGCCCGAGAAGACTCCGGTCAATCCGAGTCCGGCTACCCGCGGTAACCGTTGCGGGTCCTGCCCCGTCACTGCCGGCTGCCACCAGATCGCTACTGCGCACCCGGCTTGGCACGCATCCCTGTCACCCGGTATACTGGTCTCCACCGGGATTCGCCAGCGGCTTCCTACTGCCGCCACCGGATCACTGGAGCCTGACTCGGGGGATGGTTATTGGATACGGTAACGAGCATAACCCTGCTGGAAGGGCTGCGAAACGAAGCCAACCGCGAGGCCTGGGAGCGTTTCAACGCGCGATACAGACCCATGGTCGTTTCCTTTGCCCGCAAGATCGGGCTGGATGAGAGCGATCGGCAGGATGCCGCCCAGGACACCATGCTCGCTTTCGCCCAGGCTTACCGCGAGGGCAGTTACGATCGCGGCCGGGGCCGGCTGCGTCACTGGCTGTTCGGCATCGCCCATCGCAAGGTGCTCGATCTCCTGCGCCGCAAGCCGCGGGAGGCGGTCATGGCGGACCAGACTCACGGCACCGCGCTGCTGGCCAACGTCGAGTCGCGCGACGCCGCAGAGCAGGTCTGGGATCGCGAATGGCGACGTGCGATACTGCGCGAGTGCATGGAGGAGGCAGCTCAGCAGTTTAACGAGACCACTCTGCGGGCCTTTCGGCTTT
>JANQGB010001360.1 GCA_028277545.1 Phycisphaerae bacterium
CGCACGATGTCCAATCTGGGACGCGCTGAGGTCTCAATCTGGAACAAGTTCCTCAAAGGAATCGGGCGAGGGCACCGGATTATCTCCAGGGCTTATCAGAAGACCAATGAATCCCGCGTAGTCATAGGCGAAGCCATCCGCTGGCTGACCTGGCGCCGGGACCGTTCCAAGCCTTTTCTCCTCTACATGCACTCGGACGAACCACACGCACCGCTTTTGCCACCACCGCGCTTTCGCCGGCGCTTTACCAGTCTGACCGCACGGCAGATGCGCGGCATCAACCAGGACAAACAGCTGTTCGTGGGTGGCGCGGTCGAGATGACTCCAGAGGATCTTGCTGGCCTGCGCGATCTGGCTCTCGCCGAGACGGCCTACTTCGACGCGTGGTTCGGCAAGCTCATCGATTATCTGAAACGCGAGCACCTGCTGGATAACACTATCGTCGTCGTGGGCGCGGATCACGGTGACAACTTCGGAGAGCACGGCCTGATACGACACGGATTGTGCCTGTATGACACCCTGTTGCGTGTGCCCCTGATAATCAGGCCGCCGGGGGCTAGGGGGCAGACTCGCGTCAGGCAGATGGTTCGGCTCATCGACCTGCTGCCAACCCTGCTCAGCATGGCAGCCATCGACGAGCCAGAAGCGGCCGAGGAGTTTCAAGGCCAGGACCTGGTGGCTGCTGTGAGCAGTGGGCGCTTTGCGGACTTCGCCATAGGCGAATTGTACAGGCCTACGACGGGCCTTTTTGAAGCTAAGGTGCCCGACTTCATGCCGGAGTTTCGTCAGAGGTACGATCGCGTCCTGCGGTCATACCGTACGCAGAACCACAAGTTCATCTGGTCGTCGAATGGCCGCCACGAACTGTACGACCTCAAGGTTGATCCGGCCGAGGAGTGCAACCTTGTCGCCAGTCGACCTGAACTGGTCTCGGAGTTTCAAGAGAAGCTTGATTCCTGGCTTGCCTCATTCCAATCATCAGAAACGGAGACGGCAGCGGTGGAGCAAGAGCAGCGCGACGAAGTAGTCTTGAAACGGCTGCGCGACCTCGGCTATGTCGAGTAGCATCTCGCCATGACGTCGGGCACTAACCGCCATCCACTGAACGTCTGTTTTGTCGTGCCGGAGGGCTACGGCATGCTCGCCGGGTCGGTGCAGGCGGGCCAGATCGGCGGGGCCGAAAAGCAGATGTCATTGCTGGGACGCGAACTCGCCGCTCGTGGTCACCGAGTCAGCTTTGTCGTGTGGGATTACGGGCAGCCAGATTCCGTGGAGCATCACGGCGTTCGCGTGCTGAAGATGTGCCGAACCGAAGCGGGCATCCCCGGCCTGCGATTCCTACATCCCCGCGCCAGCTCAATGTGGACGGCCATGCGCCGGGCGAATGCCGATGTGTACATCCAGCGGACGGCTGACGACGAGACCGGCGTCGTTGCGGCCTGGTGCAAGCTGCATCGGAGGCGGTTCATCTTTTCCGTAGCCTCGAATGTAGATTGCGTGAGCGAACTGCCGTATCTAGGCACCCGGCGCCGCCGGATGCTCTATCGGTTCGGATTGAAGCGTGCCGATTGCGTCATCGCCCAAACTAAGGATCAGCAGGCCCTTCTCCGGAGTCATTTCGATCGTGATTCGCTAGTGATCCGCAGCTGCAGCGAGGACGGTTGCAACGGTTTCATCGTGCCGCCCCCCATGGATCCTCCGCGCGTGCTCTGGGTCGGTCGTTTCCGGCCCGAGAAACAGCTCGAGTGGTTTCTGGATCTGGCGCATTCGTGTCCTGAGTTCATCTTCGATGTCGTCGGCCCGGTAGAAGAGAAGACCGCTTACGTGGACGCGCTGGTGCGGCGAGGTACTGGACTGGATAACGTAGTCATGCATGGTGCCGTCCACTACTCAGAGATGGCGACTTTTTATCGGCAGGCAGCGGTCCTCTGCCTGACCTCCGCCTTCGAGGGCTTTCCCAACACGTACCTCGAGGCCTGGAGCCACGGCCGGCCAGTGGTCAGCACCGTCGATCCGGACGGCGTCGTGACCCGAAACAAGCTCGGAGTCGTGGCAGAGGATGTACCGGGCTTGGCCAGGAGCCTGCGCGAGATTCTGAGCGCCCCGGACCGCTGGCGGCTGTTTGCGAGGAATGCCAGACGTCAGTTTCTGGAGAACCACAAGATCAAGGTCGTCGGCGACCGCTTCGAACAACTCCTACAGAACACTGTGAGTCGGCCGTAGCAACATGTGCGGCGTGTGCGGCATAATCGAGGATGATCGCAGCGCGGCAATCGACCGCGTGTTGCTTGATCGAATGACCGATTCCCTCGAACACCGGGGGCCGGACGGCCGCGGCACGTTTATCGACGGGGGCGTCGGGCTGGGCCATCGCCGCTTGAGCATTATCGACCTGGATTCCGGTGATCAGCCCATCTACAACGAGGACCGCTCGATCGTTGTCGTCTACAACGGTGAGATCTATAACTACAAGGAATTGCGGGCGGACCTCCAGTCCCGTGGGCATCAGTTCCGTACACAGTCGGACACGGAAGTAATAGTCCACCTTTACGAGCAGTACGGCGACGATTGCGTCAATCATCTCAACGGCATGTTCGCCTTCGTGCTCTGGGACACGAATCGAAGGCGATTGTTCGCCGCTCGCGATCGGCTGGGAGAGAAGCCCCTCTACTACTGCTGCCGGCCCCGGCGACTCCTGATTGGCAGCGAACTGAAAACGCTGCTAGAAGACCAATCCGTGCCCCGCGAACTGGATCTGCTGGCCCTGGATGACTACCTGGCTTACGGATACGTACCCGCCCCGCGAACGATCTTCCAGGGAGTCTGGAAGCTGGCTCCCGCGCATTGCCTCGTTTGGGACCAGGGCCGTGTGACCACCCGTCGCTACTGGTCCATTTCTTTCCCTGACCGACCGCGCCGGAGCGAGGAGGACTACGTCGAGGAACTCCGGGAACTGTTGCACGACGCGATTCGACTCCGTTTGCGCTCTGATGTTCCGGTGGCTGCCTTCCTTAGTGGCGGAATGGACTCCAACCTGGTCGTCGCCATGGCGTCCCAACTGCTCGAGCGCCCCATGCAGACTTTCTCCGTCGGTTTCGGAGAGACGGACTACAACGAGTTGCATCTTGCGAGATTGACGGCGTCCAGATACCACACTGACCATCATGAGATCATCGTGGATGACGCCAATGTGTCTGTCCTGCCGGAACTGGTAGAACATTACGACGAGCCTTTCGCTGATCCTTCGATGATTCCCACCTTCTACATTGCCCGTGAGGCGAGTCGATTCGTGAAGGTCTGCCTGACTGGTGATGGTGGGGACGAAGTCTTCGCCGGATATCCGCAGTACGTCGACGCGCTCCGCTACGCGAAGGTCAACCAGATACCGGCCTGCGTGCGACGGGCGGTCCTGGGATCGGTGGCAGCGCTGTTGCCGGATCATGTCCGCGGCAAAGGTCTGATGCGCCGCTTGTCTGTCTCGGCGGCCAGTCGATATCAACGGCAGGTCGGAGTGCTGGATGTACACGAGCGCCGCGCCCTGCTGCAGCCTGACATTGCTCGCTCCGTATGCCGCGATGCAGCCCTGTTCGAGGAGCACTTTGCCGGCAACCACCTGGACGTGGTCAGCCGATGCCAGAAGGTCGATCAAAACACCTATCTCCCGGAGGATATCCTGGTCAAGCTGGATCGGGCTACCATGAAGAATTCGCTGGAAGGGCGCATTCCCTTGCTCGATCATCGGCTCGTAGAGTTGGTTAACGCCATGCCGTCGGACATGAAGATCCGCGGCGGTACGCAGAAGTACATCCTCCGACGTCTGGCCGACGGCGTAGTGCCGCCGGAGATCATCGCCGGACCGAAGCGGGGTTTTGGAATCCCTCTGAAGTACTGGTTGCGGGGCGACCTCAAGTCGTTCGCGCGTGACCTGCTGTTGTCCTCGCGGAGTCGTAGCGACCGGTTCCTGCAACGCCGTGCGGTCGAGCGTCTGCTGGACAGCCACGACCGTCAGGGGCGGGATCTGAGCGATCGCATCTGGGCCCTGCTCGTACTCGAACAGTGGTGCCGGTGCTTCAACATGTGATGACGAGCTGTGGACACCTGGAACACTGACGAACGAATCAAACTGCTGCTGGTCATCAGCAACCTGGAATACGGCGGCGCCCAGCGGCAGGTAGTGGAGCTTGCCAATCATCTGGACCACGCAAGACTCAACGTGCATGTCTGCTCGCTGTCCAGGTACGTGCCCCTGGCAAACGCACTCAAAGATCCCGAGCGGCGCTTGCACGTCATCAATAAGGCCTTCAAGTTTGACCTAACCGTCGTCCCCAGGCTAGCCCGGCTTCTCCGAAGCGTAGGCGCAGATGTAATCCACTCGTACCTCTTCGACGCGGAAATCGCCGCCAGACTAGCCGGGCGGTTGGCGGGGACCCGGGTGATCGTGGGCTCAGAGAGGAACACTGACTACACCCTGAAACGGAGGCAACTGATTGCCTATCGCCTGACCCGCAACTGTGTCGACGTTATCGTCGCCAACTCCCGGGCCGGCGCAGATTTCAACAGCCGAATGCTCGGACACGACCCGCGTCTATACCGAGTCGTGCATAACGGTGTGGACACTAAACGCTTCTGCACTGGAGACGGGGGGGCTGTACGTTGTGAGCTTGATATTCGGCCGGACGAGCAGGTGGTCGGCATGTTTGCCAGTTTCAAACAACAGAAGAATCAACCACTGTTTCTGGCCGCAGCCAAGCGTGTCCTGGGGCGCTTTCCCAAGACGCGACTCCTGCTAGTAGGCGAAGAACTGTATCAGGGCATGCACGGCTCGGACGAGTACAGGCACGGAGTGTATAGGTTAATCGACGACCTTGGCTTGCGCGAGAGATGTGTGTTGCCGGGCAATCGCGACGACGTGGAACGACTGTATCGTGCGTGCGATGTGACCGTACTGCCTTCCTTGTTTGAAGGGACACCCAACGTCGCCCTCGAATCCATGGCCTGTGGAGTTCCGGTCGTGGCGACCGACGTCTCCGACAACAGCTATATCATTCCACACGGCAGAGTGGGTTATGTCGTTCCGCCCGGCGACGAGGATGCCCTCGCCGAACGCATCTGCCGCCTGCTCGAAAACACCGCAGAACGCCTAGAGATGGGGCAGCGGGCTCGGGAATGGGTCGCGAAGGAGTTCTCAATTACCAGGTTGGCGGAGAGAACCGCCGAAGTGTACGAAACGGCCCTGGCGGACAAGTGCGGTGACAAGACGGCTCCGGACAGCCAGATTCGGCGGCAGGCAGTCGAGTAGCAGCTGCCAGGTACCCGATCGTACAGAGCGACAGGCGGCGGGCCTAAGGTCTGGCGACGATACAGCGCTGGCGCTGGCTCGAAGTCGCCGCGTGGCTACCCGCCAAGCCTCGATGAGTGCGAGACCGCGTCATGGCCGCAGGGTCGACGTTGGCTCTGCCTCTATGAAAAGGGGACAAAGTGACGCCGATCGCGGAGCGTAGCAAGGACTCTAGGCGAGCACCTGGTGCGGTTAACGCGGCCGGTGAGGTCGCTCTGCGGCGCGCGCCCTTCCCTTACCAAGCCCTGCTGGCCGTGTGCAGTGATCTCGACGAAACACCCGACTGGCGAGTCTATCGAGAAATCTCGCGGTTCCTCAACACCACCGAGGCAACGGCCATGGGACCGGGCGTCGGGTTGGAGGTAGGGAACACCATCTATTTTGACATGCCGGCGGATCAGTTTGCCTACTGGAACACTGATGACGCCGGACGGGCTATGGTTCGAGCGCTGATCCGTAGTGGTCATATCGATTGCCTGCACTCCTTTGGCGACCTGGCCACCACGAGAAGCCAGGTGGCGCGCTCGCTCGATGAACTGCAGAAGCATGACTGCCGCTTGGAGGTCTGGATCGATCACGGCACGGCGGCCACGAACTTCGGGGCGGACATCATGCGCGGGTCGGGGGACCTGCCGGCGGCAGAGGCCTATCACGCCGATCTGACCTGTGACTTCGGTGTTGAGTACGTCTGGCGGGGCAGAGTGACCAGCGTGATAGGGCAGGATGTTCCCGCGAGCCTGGGAGGCCTGTTCAACGTAAGGCATCCTCTCGCTTCCTCCAGAACCATCGCCAAGGAGACTGCAAAGCACCTGTTCGGCCGATTGGGGACCTCGAAGTACGGAATGCACGCTCCCAATCGCGTGCTCCGGCGATCCAGACTCCGTGATGGGAGACCGGTGTACGAGTTTCTCAGATCCAACCCCCATTGGGGTGGGGTGAGTTCCTGTGATACGGGCCGTGGCATAGGACGGGTGCTTACTGACGCGCTGCTGAACCGGCTGGTCGACCGGGGCGGTGCCTGCGTTCTGTACACCCACCTGGGTAAGGTCTGGGATCCCCGCCGGCCATTCAGTGCTTCCGCGTTGGACGCGTTCAGACAGCTCGCAACTGCCTGCCGTGACGGTAAGATCCTGGTCACGACAAGCCGCAGGCTGTTGGGCTTCTGCCGGGCCAGCCGTGAAGTGCAGTGGGATGTCAGAACCGACGGCGGCGGCGTTTGTATAGACTTATCGTGCGAGTCCGTCGCAATGAACGGCCACAGCAAGCTACCCTGTTCGGACCTGGCCGGCCTGACGTTTTACGTGCCTGATCCTGATCGGGCCCGCATCAGGGTGAACGGGAAAGACGCTCCGGGCATCCGCCGCAATGGCCCTGATCATACCGGCCAGCGCAGTGTCTCGTTGCCCTGGGAACGACTGGAATTCCCAAATGTTTGAACGGCGAGGCCAAGGACATCAGACAGGCCGATCGTCTGCCGCGATGTTGAGCCGCGGTAGTCAGCGGAGCGGCTGAGTCGACATGCACAGAGTGTCGCAAATGCCAGACCCGAGCCAAGTGGCGATATCCTGCGGCCAGACGCGGTATCCAAGCTCGCCGCCCTTCAGCCCAAGTGAGCCTTTCCCAGAGTACCCCTTTGGGAACAGCCTTGAGCGAGCCGAGCCCAACAATGCCTATCAGGCCGTACGGCAAGCGCTGCGCCTGCTCGATCTCGATGCTGCGCGCTCCGACACGGCAGCCTGGAATCCCCTCGGAGCTATCGTGCGCCCGGGTGACACGGTGGTGCTCAAACCCAACTTCGTTCGCGATTTCCGCGAGACCCACCCGGACCACGGGGATTGCCTCATCACCCACGGCTCTATCATCCGTGCCGTGGCTGACTACGTCTTCATCGCGTTGCAGGGTAGCGGAAGGATCATCATCGCGGATGCTCCGCAGAACGATGCCGACTTCGCGGCCATACGGAGAATAGCAGGCCTGGATGAGATTCAGGACTTCTACCGCAAACACGCGGACTTCAACCTCGACGTCTACGACCTGCGCCCGGAGCGCGCCCGCAAGACTGATGGCGTAATAGTAGGTCACTCGCCGCTGCCGGGTGACCCGTGCGGATACGTCAAGGTCAACCTGGGGCAGCACTCAGCGTTCGCCGAGATCAATGACTTGTGCCACTTGCTCTACGGCGCTGAATACGACACCGGCGAGTTACGCAGCCATCACCGCGCTGACGTGCACGAGTACCTGATCTCAAAGACGGTCCTGAATGCCGATGTCGTTATCAATCTGCCCAAGCTCAAAACGCACAAGAAGGTCGGCCTGACGGCCAGCATGAAGAACCTGGTCGGCATCAACGGCAACAAGAACTGGCTTCCGCACCACCGGGAGGGTACTCCCGTCCAGGGCGGCGACCAATTCCCGCGAGACGACCTGAAGTACCGAGTGGAGCGGACCACCGTGGCCAACTTCAAGCGCGTCTTCCCCAGGCTGGGGCCGTTGCGCGGTTGGCTGGCGGGCCCAATCAAGGCTGTCGGCAAGCGCGTCTTCGGCGATACAAACAACGGAACGGTCCGCTCCGGAAACTGGCACGGCAACGACACGACCTGGCGCATGGCGGTGGACCTGAACCGAATCCTGCTGTACGCGGACTCCGCAGGGATGATTATGGAACAGCCTGCCCGACGCGTCTTCAGTCTCGTTGACGCCATTATCGCCGGTGAGGGCAACGGACCCCTCGACTCCACTCCCAAGCCGACCGGCGTGGTACTGGCTGGGGCGAATCCGGTCGTTGTTGATCTCGCCTGTGCACGGCTGATGGATTTTGACTGGCACAGTATTCCGTTGCTGGCCCGTGCAGCGGACAGCCATCAACTCCCAGTGACCGACACTCTGTATCCCGGGATCACTTGTGCGTCGAACTGTGAGGCGTGGACGGGGCCACTGCATCGGGCACAGCCGACGCTCTCAGCTTTCCGCGCACCGGTCGGCTGGCGAGACATCATGGAGTCACCGGTCCAGTCGGATCATCCACCACAAACTTCGTCGGGAGTCGCCCGTGGTTGACGTAGAGTCAAGCGACCAGTCTCGCTTGGGCCGTTTGTTTCACCCCGGCCCGCAACCGTGGCATGTGCGCCTGGCCGCCCGCTCGTTCTGCCGACTGCTGGTCCGGTCCTTGTTGCTGGCCGCGGCCGTGTTCAAGTGGCTGCGCGGAAAGGGCCGGACTCGCCGAGCCGATCGCCCGGCGCGCATCGTCGTGACGGGCACCTTCTTCGCTGACAGTTGGGTGGAGGCACATATCAGGCCCCTGGCGGAAGCAGCCCGTTGCGAGCACGTCTGGGTAGTCTCCGATCGACCCTTCGTGCCGATCACCAACGCGACCTACGTTTGTCCGCCCAGGTGGCTGCAGAGGATTATTGGGCGCGTAACGGCGCGGTCTCTGTTCTTTGTCTGTGCCGCAGTTCGCCACCGCGCCGCGGTAGTAGGCGGATTTCATCTGCTGATCAACGGCTTGTTGGCCTTGATGGTAGCGCGCCTCATTGGTGCCCGGGCTATGTGGTTTTGCGTCGGCGGCTGGGCGGAGTTCGTCAACGGCGGCGTTCACGGTGGAAACCACATCTTCAACAAGATCGCCCAGGAGGATGCGCCGCTGGAACACCTGCTGCTTTCCGCCATTCGGCAGTTTGATTTCATTGCCACCATGGGTAGCGGTGCCCGCGATTATCTGCAACAGTTCGGCGTGACGGCCCCGATCGAAGTCATGTCCGGCGGCATGGACGGTAAACTGTATGTCGGCAAGGACGGTCAGCGCCAGTACGATCTGATCACGGTGTCGCGAATCGTGCCCGTGAAGCGGCTGGATGTGTTCCTGAAAGTCGTCCACCGTGTCTCTCAGGACATACCCACGGTGAAAGCGGCCGTGCTTGGAGACGGGGAAGAGCTGGAGAACCTGGTGCGCCAGTCGGAGGCGCTGGGAATATCTCGGAACGTGTCCTTCGTCGGCCGCAGGACCGACGTGCATCGCTGGCTGGCCGACGCCCGGCTGTTCGTGCTCACGTCGGATTCCGAAGGTTTGGCGCTTTCGCTGATGGAAGCCATGACTGCCGGGCTGCCCGCCGTTGTGTCTGACGTCGGTGATCTCGGCGACTTGGTGGAGAGTGGCGTCAACGGCTGGCTTGTGCCGCCTGGCGAAGTAGCAGAGTTCGCGGACCGAATCACGTCTCTGTTGACGGAGAAGCAACTGTACAACCAGTTTACTGACGCGGCACGCCGCGCCGCAGCGACCTATGCCGTCGAGAACATGCGAGCCCGATGGGACCAGACACTGGAACGGTGGCAGTTCTGCGAGGCCCCGCCTTTTGTCCCCTCCTCGGTAGTCGGACGACGCGTGCTTCGCTCGCGCAGGCAGCTCTGGGAGTCGACGCGCAAGATCACGAAGTGGCCGTCCACCAGGCTGCTGGCGATCGTCCGTCCGCGGTTCTGGCTGGGGGCACGATTCCGGCGTAATCTGACGGCAGTAATGCGCTCTGAGAGGTGGACTCGGGAGAAGACAACCGCACACCAGCTTCACATGCTGCAGAGCATGGTGTCACTGGCCTACGAGCGATCGCCGTTCTACCGCCGGCTCTACCGGGAATGTGGCTTCGAGCCCGGTGACCTGCGATCCGTTGAAGACATGAGCAGACTGCCTACCACTGAGGCCCGGACCATACGGGAACACCTCCAGTCGATGTGCAGCGCTCAGCGGCCAAACCGGCGTTGGGACTACCTCTCTACCGGGGGCACCAACGGCAGGCCGCTCCACTTCCTGATAGACGCCGATCGCTCAGAAGCGGAATATGCTTTCCTGGTGGCGGGCTGGCAACGCATCGGATACACCCTCAGCACGCCGCTTGCAGTCTTCCGCGGTCGGGCGGTGCACGAGGACGGCAACGGCCTACGCCGGGAATACGACCCCGTCCTGCGGCACCACTGCTACGATGTGTTCCACCTGACCGACGAGAACATGCGCCGGTACCTGGACCATGTTCGCGGAATCGGCCCCTGCTTCCTGCACGTCTACCCCTCGTCGGTGGCGGCCCTGGCCCGCTTTGTCCGTCGATCCGGCATGGAAGTTCCGGGCAACATCAGAGGCATCATCGCCGAGTCCGAAATAGTGTACCCCGACCAGAGGGCCATGGTGGAGGAGGTCTTCGGCTGCCGCTATTTCTCCTGCTATGGCCACTCGGAGAAGGTCGTCGCCGCCGCAGAATGCGAACACTCGACGGATTACCACGTGTGGCCGACGTACGGGCACTTCGAGCTCCTGGATGCGGACGGCCAGCCTGTGGTGACGCCCGGCCAGCGAGGCGAGATCGTCGGGACGGGCTTCATCAACCGCGTGGTGCCGTTTATCCGCTACCGCACGGGGGATTTCGCCACCTATGTCGGCGACCACTGCCAAGAATGCGGCCGCCAGCAGATCCTGATTCGAGACATTCGCGGGCACCGCACGCAGGAGGTGCTGGTGGCGGCCGACGGTTCGGAGATTTGCTGGGCCGCACTCAATACGCACGATGATGCGTACCTCCGTGTCCGGCAGTTACGATTCCGCCAGACGGTGCCGGGCCGTGCCACACTGCTGGTTACTCCTGTTGCCGAGTTCAGCGAATCGGATGCCCAGCGCATACTCGCAAGCCTCCGGGACAAGCTTGACGGACGGATCGACGTGGACATTCAGGTCGTGGATGAGCTGCGCCTGACGCCGACCGGCAAGGCAATCTACGTCGACAAGTGTATGACAACGAGCGCCGCGAGTGAGGCTATCGTCGACTGACAACTGGATCTTCTGCCCGCAGCTTCGATAGCGGCTTTTTGAGAATCTAATGATAGAGACAGAGCAGACCACAAGCGCCAAGGGGAACTCTCTCCTGCGAACGGCGCAGGGGGGCAGTCGCTGGCGCTTTTTGTGCACACCTGTTTTCCTGCTGCTAGTTGCAGCCGTGCTGCGGTGTGGCATGGCGATCTCTTTGCCGAACCACATGACGTGGTCCGATGGCCTGCGCTATGAGCGTATCGCCAAGAACCTGCTTGATGGCAACGGTTATGCCATGGCCAAGGACGCCCCGCTGCACCCCTTCTTTCTTACGCTCGCCTATGGCGTGTCCGGCGACTCGGTGCTGGTGGCGAGACTTATGCTGGCGGTTCTCGGGACCGCAACCTGCTACGTGTGCTACGTATTGGCATCATCATTGGGCGGGCGCGTGGCTGGTAGGTTGGCGTTGGCGGCAACCACATTCTACCCCTTGTACATCTACCTCTCGCCGCTGGTCGAGTACCCACAGACTCTCTGTTCACTTCTGCTCGGCTTGAGTTGTCTCTTTGCAACGCGCATGGTCACCGGGGCCGATACCTGTCATCGGGCGATCTGCTTCGGCGCCATCATGGGCTTAGCGGGGCTGACAATCCCTACCGTCCTGCCTTTTGCCTTGGCCTTCGCCTGCTGGTACCTGCTGCGTGCCACTCGACCGTGGCGGCAGCGCCTGCTTCGCGTAGGCCTGATGGGGGCTACCTGCTCCGCTGCTGTCCTGGCGTGGAGCGCCTGGCATTATCGAAGTACCGGCCAGTGGTTTCTCATCTCAGGACTAGGTGGCATCAACTTCTACCAAGGCAACTGTGAGCTCGCCGCACGCTTTCAGGAACCGCAGTTCGAGGATCTGATCGACCCACAAGATACGCAGCTTGCCAGCGATCCGGCATACATGGCGCACCTGGATCTTAAGGAAGCCGTTCAGGCAGCGCCTACACTTGCCGCCAAGGACTCGTTGTACTACGCCGCCGGGTGGCGCTGGGTCAGCGATCATCCACGTCAAGCGCTGGTCTGGTTGGTCAAGAAGTGCGTCAACTACTGGAATCCGCTGCCACAAACAGTGGTGGCC
This sequence comes from Phycisphaerae bacterium, assembly GCA_028277545.1. Lineage (GTDB taxonomy): Bacteria > Planctomycetota > Phycisphaerae > UBA1845 > UBA1845 > JANQGB01. The sequence continues at coordinate 12,247 of JANQGB010001360.1, forward strand.
GAGCAGAGGTCCACCCTACGCACCATCGTCGGAGCCGGAACTTTCGTACCCTTTGTCGTTCTGGCGGCCCTGGCACTAGGCTGGAGGGCTTTTCGGCCTGCCGGGGTAGGACCAGTGGTTATATTTATCCTCTGCCAGTGGGCCGTCTACACCGTGTTCTTCCCTTCCGTTCGCTACCGGTCTCCGATCGATCAGTTCCTGATCATCATCAGCGCCCTGTTCGTGGCCCGGGTCTGGGGCCAATGGCGCGAGAGAGCAACGGCGGACCCGCTCGGCTCTGCCACGCGGGATCCTACCGTTGCTCTCTCGTCCCAGCCAGACGGAAGACGCTGATCCGGCTCATTCCGGCCTTACGCCGTCAGACCTGGTGTGGCTACGGTGATTCGTACACTCCCATGTCCCGTGCCGCCCCGTTGAATGCTGAGCCGACGTCAGTTCCGGCGTCTATGCAGGGTGACCCGGCTTGGAGTTCAAATCCTTCGACATAGCCGAAGCTAGCCGACGCAATATCGACGATGACGCCAGGATCGGCCAAGTCAAGCAGCACGCCCGGCGTCGGCGGTGACGCGAAGATCGGGTCGCCGGACAGACTATGGCCGACCGGTACCGGAAACTCAATCTGCTCGCCATCGCGGGGCCAGTCGGCGTCACCCCACAAGTTGTAGTCGCTGTCTGCCGGCACGTTGTCGTCGATTCGGATGTCCGTGTAGCCGACGCCTAGTTGGTCGTTGGCGACCGCAATGTTGTTTCGGAACAGATTGTCGGTCGAAGCTTGGCCGAAGATTCCGAACCCGTTCTTGCCGTTGCCGTAGGCCACGTTGTTGTAGTAGATATTTCCCGGGGCTGCTGCTTCTACGTGATCCTCATCGAACCCCGCGTTCTTGTTGTTCAGGCAGAAGTTCTCCGTGAGAATATGTCCACCGCCGCCTCCAGTCGTGGTCTTGATGCCATTTCCATCGCCATTGGACCCTTCAGGAGTGCCGGATAATACGTCACCCATGTTGAAGCAGACGTTTCGGTCTATGATGCAGTACAGAGAATTGTAGATGTCCATTCCGTCGTCGCCACAACGTGCGATGACGTTCTGGCGAATCGTTATATCAAGCCCGTCATTGCAACCGATCCCGTCTGAGTTCTTGTCGTTGTAAGCACCGGTGCCATCAAACCAGTGTATATCATGGACGTAATTCCGCTCGATCAGGACGTCCTCGATCAGGCCGGACATGCCGCGCACCAAGATCCCCTTACCGCTGTCGTAGACACGGTTCTTGCGAATCACGCCACCAACATGGGCTTGTTCTGCGGTTATGCCGGCCACAACGAAGTTAACGCTGCCGGTATCCCGGACATCGTGTACCTCGTTGTTCTGGACGACGTAGTAATTACTGCCGCTGAGAAAGATTCCACCTCGTATGCCGTTCGCACACTCGAGCCCGCTGATCGTAACGTAGTCCGCTCCGATGACTCGGACAGAGTACTTCTGGCCGCTCGCATCGAGTAGAACGGAGTCGCCGGGGAACTCGCGGAGCACGATCGGGGCACTGGCGGTACCCGACCTCGTGACGTTCACGATCCAGTCGGCGCCGGCCGCCGGAACATAAGTGCCGGCCTTGATGTAGACCGTATCGCCCGGGTCGACCAGATTGGCGGCGATCTGAATGGTCGCGTGTGGATTGTTGATCGTGCCCAGCGGATCGCCCGGATCGTATCCCGGCTGCTGGTCACCGTCATCATCCACGTAGTAGTTCCGGAAGGCCATGAAGTCCTGACCGGGAACGTCGGCGCCAACGCCGGAATAGGCCCGAGATTCAACCTCGAAGCGATAGTCCTCGTTTGACGAGACACTTCCGGACCAGCCGATGGGCACGATCTGGACGTATTGCCCACCAGCATCCGAAGTGGCCACGAAGTCAGTCCCGGCCGAGCCGCCCTCGCCGGTGAAGATCACGGGCACGCCAGAGTACGACTGGGAGTCAAAGTCCCTCACCGTGCCGGAAATGGCGTGGCCGGCCAGGCACTGGTCGCTCGTGTCCTCACAGGTTTGATCGGGCGGGCAAGGATTACCGCTAGACTGACACGCCCCGCTGGCGTCGCAGGTCTCAATGCCCGTGCAGAACAGGCCATCGTCGCAGTCACCATCGACTAGACATTCGACGCACTCATCGCTGCCGTCATCGCAGAACGGCTGGGCCGGGTCGGTACACGGATCGCCACTGGACTGGCAGTTGCCGCCGGCATCACAGGTCTCCGTGCCCGTGCAGAACAGGCCGTCGTTGCAATCGCCGGCGGTCAGGCACTCGACGCAGCTATCGTCGGACTCGCGACACATCTCGCCGGGGCAGGGATCGCCGCCAGGCTGGCAGTCCCCGCCAGCATCGCAGGTCTCGACCCCGTTGCAGAAGGCGCCGTCGGAGCAATCGCCATCATCCAGGCACTCGACACAGGAATCGTCGCTCTCGCGACAAAGTTCACCGGGGCAGGGTGGCGTACCGCCCACGCAGGAGTTGTCCACACAGCTCTCGGCGCCGTTGCAGAACACGCCGTCGTCGCACTCACCGTCGCCAGCGCACTCCAGGTCGAAGCAAGCGTCGGCATCCTCGTCACACATGCGGCCAGGACAGGGGTCGTCACCCGGCTTGCATGAGCCGTCCACACAGGTCTCAGCACCAGTGCAGAATGCACCATCGTCACAGTCGCCGTCAGCGAGGCACTCGGCGCACGTGTCGGTACCTTCGTCACAAACCGGCAACCCA
>JANQGB010001477.1 GCA_028277545.1 Phycisphaerae bacterium
TGCGAAGGGTCGGGCGGTCGGTCCATCAAAGGTATCCGTGCTCCCGGAGTTTGGCCTCGGTGAGTTCGCCAGGCAGGCTCATGCCGCCAAGCGTATGCACGACCGTTCGGGCGAGAATGTCGGTCTCCAGGTTTGTTTCGTCCCCGATGGCCAGATCGGGCAGGGTGGTGCGATCCAGCGTGGTGGGAATGAGCGCCACGGAGAACTCCGGGGCATCCACCGCCGCGACGGTCAGTGAAACGCCGCTGATGGCGACGGAACCCTTGGGGATGACATACCTGACGACGTCGGCCTCCGGTCGGAACCAGAGCACCCATTCGCGCTCGGACACCTGCCGTCTGGTGTGAACGGCTTTTCCGTCCACGTGGCCTTGAACGAAGTGGCCGTCGAGACGGTCGCCGACTCGCAGGGCTCGTTCGAGATTGACCCGGTCGTTCACCCGCCGCTGGCCGAGCGTGGAACGGGCCAACGTCTCGGCAATCACGTCAAACTCGAGCTGGGAGCCGCGGATACCGCAGATTGTCAGGCAGACGCCGTCCACCGCGATGCTGGCGCCCTCCGCGGCGTTCCGGGCTACTGGGCCGGCGTCCACAGCCAGCCGGCGTCCGCCCGGCGTCTCCCGGACGGCCGTGATGCTACCCGCGTGCTCGACGATTCCTGTAAACATTTAATCAATAGCTGTTTAGAGCCATCTGTTGCATTGAGCGCAGTCAATGCTAGGGCAGCAGACCGCATTGTCAACCCCTGGGGTCGAGCGTGCCAGGGCGTGATGCCGGAGTTGTGAGACGTGGACAGCCGCTAGGGAAGGGTCAGCAGGGCGTCGATCAGGTCATCGTCTTCAATGCCGAGATCAACCAGCGCGCCGCGCTTCTCATCGTCGGTGAGCAGATTGTCGTCGACGATCTCGCGCACGTCTTCGACGTGGATCGGCGAGCCATCGGTGGACGTGAGCGTCGTGGCGTAGTTTGTTCGGCTGGCTGAGATCACCCCGCAGCCTGCCAGGACTACCAAGCCTACCAGGGCCATGACACCGACGCTACGTCCGGTTGGCCGTTTTGCGGAACTCATATGTTGGCTCCTTAAGACGCCTGCCGACTGTGCCGCCGCTGATCAGTGAATCGGCTGGCACCGGGGGAGGAGCTTAGCGTAAACCCCGAGCCTGAACCAGTAGCTGTGGGGCGGTGTTGTTGTGGTGCTCTCCCGCAGATGGTGTACGGGGGGCCTGTCGCACCTCTGAAGACGTTGCCCCGGTTTGGCGGTGTTGGCGTCAGAAGGTGACCTCGACCCTGTTTCGGCCGTTGTGTTTGGCCCGGTAGAGGCACTCATCGGCTCGCTCGATCAGCTCGCGGGGTTCAGCCCTCTCGTGAGCGAAACATACGTGGGCGGCTCCCAGACTGGCTGTCAGCCGGATGTTCTGGCCCCTGTGGCTCACCGTCTGTCCGGCGACCGCTTTGCAGATCTGGTCGGCAAGCGACCGAACGTCGTTTGCCGGTCGACCGCCGAGGACGACAGCGAACTCTTCGCCTCCGTAACGGGCGGCCAGCGTTTGCTGGTCCGTGATGTTGTTCAGGCACTCGCCTACGTTACGGAGGGCCTGGTCGCCGGCCTGATGGCCGTAGGTGTCGTTCAGTTTCTTGAAGTGGTCGAGGTCGAGCAGGATCAAGCCAACGCACCCGTCCGAATCGCGCGCCTCGTCGATGGCCTGTTGGAGGCCGACTTCGAACGCATGGCGATTGCCCACGCCCGTCAGGCTGTCGGTGTGGGCCTGCAGTTCCAGGGTCTCCGCCCGATCAGTCAGTTGTTCCAGCTTCTCTCGCGTGCTCTGCTCGCGACGGGTGGCCTCGGCCCGGCTCAGCTCTGCGTCCATGCTGATAGCAGCTAGCTGAGACATCGCCTGCGTTCGAATCTGCTCGTAGCTGGTGGTCTCGCCGATCTCCACCGAGAACACGCAGGCGGTTTCGGCTACATGTCCGTCCAACTGATCGAGCACGGCTTCCAGGGCGGGCTCCTCCAGGTCGGTGAGCTCCACGCACCGCTGCTTGATCTCGTCGAGCTTCGCCAGGTCGGAGTCTCCGCAGAAGAGATCCGCGATCAGGGCGGAAGCCCAGAGCAGGCCCGCCAGTGATCGCGTGGGGCCCTCCAGGGCGTCGAAGCCGGCACCATGATGGGCTGCCACGGCGTCAGTAAGCAACTCGGGCAGACTCCAACTCGCCAGAAGCTGGGCAGCGATCTGAGCGTGGGTCACGCCGAAGCTATCCAACTCGAGCTCGTGGAGAGTCCCATCGCCATTGGCGTAGGCCTCGAGGACGGGTTCATACTCCTCCCTGGCGCCGCGGAACGTGGCCAGAATACCGATGTCCGCCAACAGTCCGCCTACGAAGGCCTCGTCCCGCCGGGGGTCGTTGGTCGCCTCGGCCAGCAGCTTGGCAGCGACCGCCATGCTCAGGGACCTGCGCCAATGCTTGGCAAAGTCAAACGTGCCCTTGGCCCGGTTGACGTCGAAGCTCTCCATGAGTGAGAAGCTAAGGACCATGACCTTCACCGCACGCAGGCCCAGCAGCACCATAGCCTGTCTGAGTGAAGCGATCTTGCGGGACATCCCGAAGATTGACGAGTTCGCCATCTTCAGGACCTTGGCCGCCAGGGCGGGATCCGCCTGGATCACCTGGGCGATCGCGGCAGCAGAGACGTCCGGATTCTGGGTGAGTCCCAGGACCTTGAGGGCGACGCCCGGAAGGGTAGGCAGATTGTCAGCATCAAGTACTTTCTGTTCCAGCGAGCAAGCTGGGCGGGCAACCGTCATGTACATCCCCTTACGCCCGCGCAGGCGGGCATTTACCACATCCCCTATGCCGGGCCGCATGTTGCGGCGCCGGGCTGCCTGCCGCACTCGGTGGTCCAGGTGAACAGTACGATATGCCGGCATGATGGCGGTCCGGCACCCGCACTAGTTCCCGACCCCGATGGACAGTCTGACGCAATGATCGGTTTTCCTGGCTCGCGCCTTTCGTACAACTCGGCTGTAATTCGTTTAAGATTCGCTGGACAAACGAGCGGTGGGGAAGGCGTGCGAGCAGGTTCGATGCGCTGCGAATCCGATACACATCTCGCCCACCGCAAGGCCAGTCCGGGCGATGCCGTTGTCGTTTATGTCGCCTGCCGGTGGGGCCGATAAAGCAGGCGTGCAGGAAACGTGTATCAATTACCGGGCCTTCGCGGCAGACGCACCGGCCTGCGCCGGTACCCGGCAGGGAGTCCGTTACGCCGGAGTCAAGGCCGGGATAGCGGTCTTTCTGATCGCCGTCGCGGGGTACGCGTGTACGTCTGATCAGCGGACGTTCTACAGCGACGACTATCCGCTTCGGGCGCTGGTTGCGGAGCATGGCTGGCCGGCAGCGTACGGGCCCTACTTCGAGACCTGGGGTGCATTCCGATCGCTGGGCGGACTCAGCATACTCGGCAGCTTCGCTCTTCTCTGGGATCATCCGGCGATTCAGCACGCTCTGCTGGTGTTGGCCTTCGGCATCGTCTGCCTGTTGGTCTGGCGGCTGGTCTGGAGGTTGACCGGCGATTCGGCTGTGGGTGTGGTCGCAGCCTCCATCTTTGGCGCGTGGCACTCGTACACGCCGGTTGTGTCCTGGACGACATCAGGGAGCGAGATGCTCCCGGCCACCATCTGTTTTCTTACCGGCCTGCTGGCCTATGTGCGCTATCTGCAGCACGAATCCGCCGGCGCGGGCCGGCGATGGTGGATGCTCGGACTGGTTCTTTTCGGGCTTTCCATACTGTTTCACGACCAGCATCTCGGCGCGGCGGCGGTGTTCTCGGCGCTGGCCTGGCTGGGGTCGGCCCGGGATGGCCGATGGCAGCGCGTGGCGTGGACCATACCCTTCTGGTTCGTCTCGGTGGCCGTTGGCGCCGTTTCCATGGCCACTTCGGAGGGGGCGGTTCGCCCGCTGGAGCCGACGGTAGCGGGTCTGGCAACGCAGTTGGGCAAGGTGCTGGCTGCCTGGGGCCAGATGTGCGTACTCGATCCTGTGGCCCACTGGATGGGGCGGTGGGGAACCCAGGCTGCGCTCAGCGAGTTCGCGGCTGAAGACCGGGCGCGGCTGGCGCTGTCGGTTCTGGGGCTAGCTTCCGGTGCGGTGCTGATCGGACGGATCGCGGCTCGCCGGTCACGCGAGCCCGCATCTAGCAGGCAAGCGGCTCTGCTGGTTCTGATGGGGCTGCTGCTGGCGCTGGCTACCCTGTCGATTATGGCGCTGCATCCCACGGCCGGGATCAAGCCTCGTCACACCTTCTGGTCTGCCATGGGCTTGGCGCTCATTCTGGCGGCCGGCTTTGCCATCCTGCGAGGTCATCGCGGGCGGAGGATCGGTACTGTCGCGGTCGTAACGCTGATCGTGGGCCTGTCGATCGCCCGGTTGGGGTACGTCTATCAGTGGACCATCAGGAGTCGCGTGACCGACCGCGTGATCGCGTGCCTGGCCGACCTGGATCCGGCACCGGGTGATCTCGTGGTCATAGACGGCGTACGTAAGTACGGGCGGGGCTTTGCCGACTCCTGGGGCCTTTCGGGCGCGCTGAGCCAGCACCACGGCGTCGAAATACGCGCTACGACCATGCTTCGCCGCGAGGGCGACCGACTGATCGCCAACGCGGCCTGGGACCGACCTTGGGCGGTCGACCTGGCGACGGCCCGTTTTTTTACGTGGCGTGACGACGAACAGTCCCTTCGCCCGGACACTTTCGCAGGATTGTGCCGGCGACATCCCGAGCTGAGTCCTGGCGGTCACCAATCGGCGCACTGACCAGGGTGACGTCTTTCCATACCACCAACACATGGGACCGGGCCTTGCCGGGTCACGGGCGGCAGCGTCTTGCGTGTCGCATGGCACACCGACTTGAAAGCGGGGGCGATATTTTGTTGATGTTCAGGGCTAATACCTCAAGTGACCTTCTGAAGCGGCCGATGACCGGGCGCGCGAAAAAAATACCGGCATGTCACGTTACAGAACAAGGGAGACTGCCTATGCCAACTCACTCAAACAGAACTCGTACCACGAACAAGAGAACGACGACGAAGTACAACCGTAGCGGTTGGGGAACGACGCACGGAACCAGTACGCGAGCGACTGGCACGCGGAACACCCGGAACACCCGCAAGACCACGACCAACGCGGCGCCGGGCTACCGTAACATTTACGACTCGTTCGAGTGCAAAGTGCGTTCGTACAAGACTCTGTGGGATCAGACCCGCGGGGCGGCCAAGCACACGCGTCCGACGCCGGCCACGCTGAAGACCTTCTCGACCTGGATCAACAAGGGTGCGAACGTCTGGCGCGTGACCAACACCCAGATCAACAAGTGGTGCAAGACCAACCAGCAGTACAAGACAGGCACCAGCGTCAAGAACGCCCTGTGCAAGACTTTCGGCAAGACCACGATCAAGGCCGTCGCCTGCGACAAGAAGGGCGGCTACATTGTGGCCACCTCGCCGACCTGGAAGGGTAAGCCTTTCCACTTCCCCAAGTAGGACGCAAGACGCACACGGCAAGAGATCTGAATGTCTGATTCTTAGCACAACGCCAGAGAACGCAGACGTGACAAGCCTGAGGAGGCGACCCGGCGAGGGGTCGCCTCCTTCCCTTATGCGCGGTGAGAAGTAGCGTGGGGCGCGTCGGTCAGGTGTGCCCGGTTGCTGCCTGCCTGTTTGAAGCGGCGCCGGCGAGTACCTAAGATGCCGGTGTGGGCGAGATGATCTACTTCGACAACAACGCCACCACTCGGCCATTGGATGAAGTGGTCGAGGCCATGCTGGAGTTGCTGCGCGTCGATTACGCCAACCCGTCCAGCGTCCACCAGTTCGGACAGCGGGTGCGGCATCGGGTGGAGTGCGCCCGCGAGCAGGTGGCGGCACTCATCGGGGCATCGCCGAAGGAAATCGTGTTCACTGGCGGCGGCACCGAGAGCATTAACCTGGCAGTACGCGGCGTGCTGGCCGCCCAGCCTACAAAGCGTCGCCTGGTCACGTCCGGCGTTGAACACAGTGCGGTCAAGCGGCTGGGCGAGCAGCTCGCTCGCGAGGGTTACGTTGTAGAGCGGGTTGGTGTGGACCAGGAGGGGCGGCTCGATCTGGCCGAATTGGAGCGGCGGCTAGACGATGAGACAGCGCTGGTCTCGGTGATGTGGGCCAATAACGAAACCGGCGTGCTGTTCGATGTAGAGCGGATTGCGGCCTTGACGGCGGACCGCGGTGTGCCGCTGCATCTGGACGCGGTGCAGGCGGTGGGCAGGGTTCCGGTTGATGTGGCCAGTCTTCCGGTACAGTTGTTAAGCCTCTCGGGCCACAAGATTCACGGTCCCAAGGGCACGGGTGCCCTGTACGTCCGGCGCCGGACACGTCTCCGGCCACTGCTGGTCGGCGGGCGGCAGGAGCGTGACCTTCGGCCGGGTACGGAGAACGTGGCCGGCATCGTCGGCCTGGGTTTGGCTGCGGAGATTTGCGGCCGGCGGTTCGAGCGCGTTCGCGATGAGGTCGCGGCACTGCGGGACCGGTTGGAGCGGGGCATACGCCAGTATTGCCCCAACACGCGGGTCAACGGCGGAGGGGCTCCGCGAACCTACAACACCACCAACATCGGGTTCGAGAACCTGCAAGCCGAGGCGATTCTGTTGGTGCTCAGCGAGCATGGCATCTGCGCCTCGAGCGGGGCTGCCTGTAGCAGCGGTTCCCTGGAACCATCCCACGTACTTCAAGCCATGAACATCGAGACCCGGTTCGCCCACGGCGCGATCCGCTTCAGCCTGTCGCAGTTCAATACCGCAGATCAAGTCGACCGTGTCGTCGAGGCGTTGCCGCGCTTGCTGGCCTCGCTGACGCCGGTGACCACAGTATAACGCCGGCTGTCCAGATGGCTGTGGCGCTCAACCCGCAGGAATAAAGGGTTGGCGTCAGGAGTCGAGGCGGTCTTATAATCTGCCGGTTGGCCGCCGGCTCGCGGCGGGGCGCGATGCGGTGTCGTATCGCGACACGAGAGGCGTGGCGGCAGCATCCGGACTGGCAGGAGGTCGACGCTAATGATCGCTGTAATCGGCGGTACGGGGCTTGGCGAGGCCATCGCCCAAGACGGTGGGGAGACGCTGAGCGTGGAGACACCGTACGGTCCGCCCAGTGCACCGCTGGCCAGGACCCGCTGGGGCGAGACTGAGGTCGTCTTCCTCAACCGTCACGGCGCGGGGCACCGGTTCAGTCCTTCCACTGTGCCTTATCGAGCCAACATCTACGCCCTGAAGGAGGCCGGTGTCACGACTATTATCGCCAGCGGCGCGGTCGGCAGTCTGCGCGAGGACATCGCTCCGGGCGATCTGGTGGTTTGCGATCAGGCTATCGACAAGACGTTTCGGCGGGCAGGCACGTTCTATCACGATGAGCTGGCGGTCCACGTCGAGTGCGCGGATCCGTTCTGCCCGACGCTGCGGCAGCGGATTCTCGAGCAGTCGGATAAGGTGAAGGCCACGGTTCACGAGGAG
>JANQGB010000007.1 GCA_028277545.1 Phycisphaerae bacterium
CGGTGCTGTCGAAGGCATAAAACCGGTCCGCTCCGCTGTCCACGATGTACAGCCGTTCGCTGACCGGATCTATCGCCATGGCGTTCGGCTCGACGAAGCTGGCGGCTCCTTCGGGCAGGAAGTGCTGGAATGCGAAACTCGCGTCGTACACGGCTACCCGGGCGTCGTCCCGGCGGGATACGAAGATTCGCCCGTCCGGGTGGACGGCGATTCCCACCGGGCCGGCCGGCTCCGACCACGTGCCCAGATAGGTGCCGTCCAGGTCGAACCGCACGACGGCATTGGCTCGAGGGTCGGCCACCAGGACCTCGCTGCCCGTGATCGCCAATCGAGCGGGGTTGTCGAGTCCTTCGCTCCAGGTGGCCGTGTGGTTCAGTGGTCCGACCTGTGCGACCGCCAGGAGTCCCAAGACGATCATCCCGCTGCAAGCCATTCGATGCCCTCCGCTCGCTGTTGGCGCAGGCCGCGTCCCCGTAGCGGACCACTACGACCGCCAGCATCCGGCAAGCAACATACCAGGGCCCCAACCGGCCCCAGGCAGGCTCCGCGGCCGTCCAGGTGCGAACGAATGGGGGTCCTGTGGGGCTGTAGCGATGGCCATGCGGCCATTCGCCCGGGCCGGAAATGCGCCGGAATCTCAACACTGAGAATCCGGGCGCCAGCGATTCCCAGGACCGGGGTTCACGCAGAGGTACGCCGGGCGGCCGGTTCGCGGGCTTTCTGCCCGCCGCCGGCCTCCTGAAGGCCGTGCGGCCTGCCGCAGTCCGGCGAACGGCGGGGCGGATCAGGCGGCTCAGGTGGACACGAATCCGGCGGCGTGACGATAACGCGTCACGCCGTTCGTGCCGAGTCCACGGATGCAGCATTGTCGCCGTGCAGGGTGATTGCGCGACTCGGCATCTCGAGCGGGGCTCTTCACTGGAAGCGCTCGTGTGACCAGGCGGCCTCTCTCTGCGTACCGCCCGGCATTATGGGGCCTGTCGGGTCGGCGGCCGTCAGTCCGCTGTCGCGCCAGCTCCTCGTTAGCCGTGCCCTGCCTGAGGATATCGTATGTCAATTAGGTGGAGGCGGGATTAGCACGGGGTGAGCCCGCCCGCTCTTGGGGCATCAGTTTCTGCAAGGCGGCCCACGGAGGTTGCGCCGGAGCCTGGAGCAGGCGTCTGTGCGCACGCACGCCGGCTCCCTGACCGATGGGGGCGTCGACATGTTGACTTCCGCGGGCCATAGCCGCCAGCTGCGACTTTGCCTGGCACTGAGCGCGGCGACGGTCGCAGCTTTTCCGATACTCCTGCGGGCCGCCTGGCCCGAAAAGCAGCGTCGCGTATCGGACAAGCTGCGCTACGGGCCGGGTACGGCCAATCATCCGGTAGGGGTGATTCCGTCGGCCGAGGTCAGGATACCACCTGGCTGGCCTACCGGTCCCGACGGGTCGATCACTTGCCTGACTTGTCACCAGCAGCTTCCCCATCTGGAGGGCCGCTCTCCGGCGTACCTGCGCGGTATGGACGACACCGCCAGCGATTCCATAGAGTTCTGCATGAAGTGTCATAGTCAGAGTGGGCGCCGTACGGCCAAGAGTATGCACTGGATGGCGGTCCGGAAAGCTCACCTTAAACCGAACACCGGCGCGTCCAGTCGACGGGGCGGGCTGCTGGACGACGCGTCCCGGAGGTGTCTGGAGTGCCACGACGGGGTTACCGCGGGCGAGTCTGCCAACTCGGTTGGACGGCGTGCGCCGGGCTCCATGGCCGATCGCACGAGAAATCATCCGGTCGGCGTTTCCTATCCCAACGGCAAACGAGGCAAGTTCAACGTGCCCTTCCGGCCCGCCAGCCTGCTGCCTCAGCAGGTCGCCTTGCCGGGCGGCAAGGTGAGTTGCGTGTCCTGCCATAACCTGTATGACGACGACCGCAACCTGCTCACCGTGCCCATCGAGCGCTCACAACTCTGCTTCACGTGCCACGAACTGGATTGACCTGGCGGTTGGTGATCAGACGTACGAATCCGCGGGGCAGCGCCCGGCGCGTCAGCGGAGTTCGTCGGTCCTGAACTGGTCGAAGAAGAGATCGAGCGCGGCGCTCAACACGCCGAGGGCAGCCGCGTCGGCAGCTTCCTGCTCCGTAGTGTCTCCGAGAACCACGCTTCGGGTGGCGCTGTCGACGGCGTCAACCGAGCTGTTGCGGAATTCCGGGCAGCCCCCGAGAAGAAAGGGCAGCAGGGCGACCAGCGTAAGTGCGATACACAAGCCCGCGACAGGACGGCGTTTGAAATCAGCTTCATTCACAACGCAAACTCCCCAGCGAGAACCTGGTGGCGGGCGGTTGAATCGCGTTCCTGGCACGTTTCATTCCGCAGCGCGCCCGGCTACCGACCGGCTGATGCAGCCCTCCAGCAGCGCGGCACGAGTCTTGCTCCTGTGAGAATCCGCCCGGAGACTGCAACTCTTCGAGCGTCCGGCGCTCGGACCGATCGAAGTGCGCTGTTGCCGAACGTGATCTTATGAAGAATCAGGTGAGTCTGAAAGAGGAGATTTCCCAGGACCGGGAAGCGGGCCCCGAGGCCGACGCGACGGCGGCGCAGAGTCCGCGCCCCGGGGCCAAGGTCCGTGGCACCGGGCAAGCGCAAGCCGCATCCTCAACGAAGGGCCTGGGCGGTGACGGTCAAGGCGGACCGTGGGTTCCGCCCCCGCGGCCAGGCTCCCGTAAGCCCGTGGTTGTCTGCGTGCTGGGCGCCGTCGCGGTACTCGCGGTGTTCGCCGCGCTTTTCGTCATATGGGATCTGATTCAGGCGCATTTTTTACCAACGCTGTCGACCGGGCTGCGACACGCCTTGCTGACCATCCAGGCCGGCCTGGTTACCGTCCTGGCCAGCGCCTTGGTGTTCCTCTTCATGCGCCAGCAGCAGCGTCGACTATCAGCGACCGCGGAGCGTCTGACGCGTATGCTGGAAGCGTACGCGGCCGATCCGTCCAGCGCTGGCCGGTTCGATAACCCCCACCGGATTCACTGCCGGGAGGTGTTGAGCTGCACGCGGACCGAGTGTCCCATGTATGACGCTCCAGGGGAGCGATGCTGGCAGGTAGTGGCTCTGGGACATGCCGACCGCGGGCCCGGTTCGCCGACCGTAACGATTCACCAGTGTCACGACTGCGCAGTCTACCGGGAGTCTTGCCCGGACAAGCTGACCGAACTGGGCGAAGGGTTTAACAGCCTGATGTTCCTGCTCGAGGAAGACGCCCGCCAGTTGGGGCGTATTCGGGCCCAGATGGTCGAAAGGGAGAAGATGGCGGCGGTCGGGCAGTTGGCCGCCGGTATCGCCCACGAGGTGGGCAACCCCCTGTCGAGCATCTCCTCGGTGGTCCAGATGATCAAGCGCGGTCGGGCCAGTGGGCAGTATTCCGATCAGCTATCGCTGATCCAGACCCATATAGACCGGATTTCGACCATAGTGCGGCAACTGGTCAGCCTGGCCCGACCCACCAACGAGCGGTGGGAGCGCACCTATATCGGCCAGACGCTGGCCGAAGCGGTGCAATTGGTCGGCTTCGACCGCCGGGCGGGGGCGGTGAAGATTGACTTCAAGATGCCCAAGTCACTTCCGCCCACCTACGCGCTGCGCAGCCAGTTGCAGCAGGTGTTCATCAACCTGGCCCTCAACGCCCTGGACGCCATGCCGGACGGTGGGACGTTGACTATTCGGGCGGCCAAGAAGGGTCGGGACCTGGTCGTCGTCGTGGAAGATACCGGGTGCGGCATCTCGTCCGACACCGGCCGGCGGGTGCTGGAGCCCTTTTTCACCACCAAGGAGCCTGGACGCGGGACCGGCCTGGGATTGGCGGTCAGCTATGGTATTGTCCGCAAGCACGGCGGAAGCATAGACTTCCAATCGGCGGTCAACAAAGGCACAATGTTTACGGTGTCGCTGCCGATCCTGAACGAGCCTCCGGATCACGAGCATGGAACAGACAACAGTACTGCTGGCTGACGACGAGGAAACCCTGCGAAAGAACCTGGCGCAAGTGCTCCGGGAAGAGGGTTTCGACGTCATTACCTGCTCCGACGGGGCCGAAGCACTGCGGGCGCTCAAAAATGGTGCGGTGGACGTGTTAATCACCGATCTGCGCATGCCGGGCGTTTCCGGGATGGAACTCATCGACCACGCGGCCCGCCTCTCGCCGGAGGCGATCATCCTGGTAATCACCGCGTTCGGTGAGGTGGAGACCGCGGTCGAGGCCATGAAGAAGGGCGCCAAAGAGTACATCTGCAAGCCGCTGATCTTCGACGAGGTGATCTTCAAACTGAAACGCCTGGTGGCCCACGACGACCTGGCCAAGGAGAACAAGCAACTTCGCGAGCACATTCGCCAGACCCATCAGCGCGTGGCGTTCGTGGGTCAGTCCGCGGCCTCCGCCGCCATTCGAGACACCATCGAGCGTATCAGCCACACGATGAGCAACGTGCTGGTGTGCGGCGAGAGCGGCACAGGCAAGGAAGTGGTCTCCCGGGTACTGCACTACAGCGGGGTAACCAAGGACCGTCCGTTCGTTCCGGTCAACTGCGGCGGCCTGGCCGAGAGCCTGGTGGAGAGCGAGTTATTTGGCTATCGCCGGGGTGCCTTCACCGGTGCCGACACGGACCGCACGGGTTACTTCGAGGCGGCAGACGGGGGCACGCTCTTTCTGGATGAAATCGGCAATCTGCCCATGTCGTCGCAATCAGTGCTGCTGCGGGCGATCGAGGAGAAGGCCATAATCCGCGTGGGCGACAACCGCTCGCGGCCGGTCAACATCCGAATTGCGGCGGCCACAAACCGCGACCTCGAGCGGGCCATCGAAGCCGGCGAGTTCCGCGAGGACCTCTACTTCCGGTTGAACGTGATCCGGATCACCGTGCCACCGCTGCGGGAACGGCGGGACGACATTCCCCTGCTGATCGACCATTTTCTGCGCAAGTACAATGACGAACTCAAGTGTGCCTGCCCCGGATTCACGCCGGAGGCGGTGGAGACCCTGTCTCAGCAGCCCTGGCGAGGCAACGTGCGCGAGCTCGAGAACGTGATCGAACGGGCCCTGATCTTCTCCAGCGGTCGTGAGATCGGCCCGGACGACCTGGCTATCACTCTGGGCAGCGAGGCCAACTCGTCGGCTTACTCGGTGGTTCTCCGCGCGGCGACGCACGAGTTCGAACGGCAGCACATCACCAAAGTGCTGGCCAGCATGGGCAACAACAAGCTGGCTACTGCTGAGGCGCTGGGTATCGGCCTGTCGAGTCTCTACCGCAAGATGGAGGAGTTGGGCATTTCCAAGGTACCTTCCGGAGGCTCCCGTTCCTGATACACGACGTATTTGCCCCCGCACGGGGCTCGGGCACACTGACCAGGAGAATCTGTAAATGCGATTGCGTCGTATGACCTGCTGTGCTTCGCTGGCCTCACTGCTGACGAGCGCCGTGGCTGCGTCCGCCCAGCCGCCCGGGCACGGCTTCCATCCGCCGATGACCGACCAGAAGTACTACCTGCAATGCCAGTTGACCGTCGACGACGTGCAGTCGACCGTGGAGGTGCCCATCGACCTCGCCTCGGTGATGGCCCCGGCTGATCTGAATCAGGTTCTCGAGCTTCCGGCTCCACACCAGCCGGTGCGCCTGCGTCGCTTCCTGCCCCAGGCGGTGCTGGAACAGATGGTGGTGCCGGCCAAGCAGGAGGCTGCCGGCCAGGCGTCGATCGACCTCTCCATCGAAGGTCCTACGCAGTCTCATAAGCGCTGGCTGATGGCTAACGATCCGCAGCGCAACCGGCTGGTCAGCTTCATCGGCACGTGGAGATACATGGCGGTCGCCGACAAGCAG
>JANQGB010000026.1 GCA_028277545.1 Phycisphaerae bacterium
GGCTGTACGGACCGGTTGCCCGGGCGTGAATCTTGTCGTCCACCAGGTGGTGCAGTTTCAAGAGATAGATGAAGCCGACGCAGACTTTCTGATCGAACGGCTCGCCGGTGCGCCCGTCGAAGAGATTGACCTTGCCGCCAGGCGGCATGTGGGCAAACATCTCCCGCGTTTCGCCGGCCTTGGAGACGGCCTCCTTGTCCTTGGCCCGCGACTTCATGTGCGAGTTGGCCTCGGCGATCGCGTTGTGGATCTCCGCCTCGCTGGCCCCGTCGAACACCGGAGTCAGCGCCTGGAAGCCCAGGACGTGTGCCGCCCAGCCCAGGTGGGTCTCGAGAATCTGCCCGACGTTCATACGCGAGGGCACGCCCAGCGGATTGAGCAACACGTCGACCGGCGTCCCATCCTCCAGGAAGGGCATGTCCTCTTCCGGCAGGATACGGGCGATCACGCCCTTGTTGCCGTGCCGGCCGGCCATCTTGTCACCCACCGACAACTGGCGCTTGGTGGCCACGTACACCTTGACCATTTCCAGCACGCCGCTGGGCAGTTCGTCGCCGCGTTTCATCTGATCGACTTTGCGATCGCGCTCCTCCTGGATCTCGACAATCCGCGGCCAGAACTGGTCGACCACCTCCAAGGCCTTCGGCCGACAGGAGGCCGGCTTGACCCAGCGTAGATCGCTCGCCCGAACCTGCTCGGCGAAGTTCTCCACCTGCTCCATGATCACCTCGGCCAGGTCGCTCTTGCCGACCCGCTGCCGGGTGTTGGGGTCCACCATCTCCTGCTCGGTGATCTGCTCGATCTCCTCGCAGATCTGCCTGAAGCAGGCGATTATTTTTTCGTTACAGCCGTTCGTATAGGTCTCGATTTCCTCGGCGAGCGCTCGCTTCTGCTCCTCGGTCATGTGGACGCGCCGGCTGAAGCGCTTGGCGTCGATGACGATGCCTTCCTCGCCGGCGGGCAGCTCGAGCGAGTCGTTCTTCACGTCTTCACCCGCCGGGCCGAAGATCGCGTGCAGCAGCTTCTCTTCCGGTGACAGCTCGCTCTTGGACTTGGGGCTGACCTTACCGACCAGGATGTCGCCGGCCGCCAGGCGCGTGCCGATGCGGACCACGCCATCGACGTCCAGGTTTCGCAGCGAGCGCTCGGCCACGTTGGGGATGTCGCGAGTGAACTCCTCGCGCCCCAACCTGGTCTCGCGAATCTCCACCTCGTATTCGTCGATGTGAATACTGGTGAAGACGTCGGCCTTGACCAGCCGCTCGCTGATCAGGATGGCGTCCTCGAAGTTGTAACCGTCGTAGGTCATGAAGGCGACCAGGACGTTCTTGCCCAGGGCCAGCTCGCCATTCACGGTGGCAGGCCCGTCGGCGATGATCTGCCCCTTCTTGACCCGGTCACCCACTCGAATCAGCGGCCGCTGGTTCAGGCAGGTGCGTTCGTTAAGACCCTGGAACTTCCGCAGCAGGTACTCGTCGGTCTGATTGATCACCACCCGCTCAGCGTCGGCGTAGGTCACCTTGCCGGGCTTGTTGGCCCGCACCACCATGCCGCTGTTCTGGGCGACGGCCCGCTCCATGCCGGTGCCCACGATCGGCGGGTCCAGTCGGATCAGCGGGACAGCCTGCCGTTGCATGTTCGAGCCCATCAGGGCCCGGTTGGCGTCGTCGTGCTCCAGGAACGGAATCAAGGCTGCCGAGACGCCCACGGTCTGCTTGGGCGAGATGTCGGCGTATTGCACCTCGGACGAGTCGGATTGCGACAGATCGCCGTGCGCCCGCACAATCGTCGGCCCGCTGCGCAGTTTCGACTCCCCAGGTTCCAGAGCCTCTGGCGGGGCGAGGATATATCGCATCTCCTCGTCAGCCCGCAGGTAGGTCTGCTCCTTGGCAACCTTGCCGTCCTTGTCGACTTTCCTGTACGGCGTGATCAGGAAGCCGTAGCTGTCCACGGTGCTGAAGATGCTCAGCGAGGCGATCAGGCCAATGTTGGTGCCTTCCGGCGACTCGATCGGGCAGATCCGGCCGTAGTGCGAGATGTGGACGTCACGCACCTCGAACCCGGCCCGCTTGCGATTCAGGCCCCCCGGCCCCAGGGCCGACAGGCGCCGCTCGTGCGTCAACTGGCTCAGCGGATTGGTCTGGTCCACCACCTGCGAGAGTTCGCCGCGCCCGAAGAAGAAGTCAATCGCCGAGCTTATCGACTTGCTGTTGACCAGCTCAGCCAGGCGGCCCAACTGGTCCGGCTCCTTCATGCTCATACGCTCCTGGACCGTGCGCCGCAGCTTCAGGAAGCCCTTGCGCAGTTCATCGGTGGCCAGTTCGTCGAGCGTGCGCAGTCGCCGGTTGCCCAGATGGTCGATGTCATCCACCGCGTACTGGGGTTCGCCGGTCCGCAACAGCAACAGGTACTTGAGGCAGGCGACCAGGTCGTCGACCCGCAGAACCATCTCGCCGTCGTCGCCGGCCAGGTCCAGTTTGCGGTTGAGGCGGAATCGTCCCACTTTGCCCAGGCGATAGCGGTTCTCGTCGAAGAACTTCTCAGTGAACAGCTTGCGGGCCTTGTCCAGTTGCGGCGGGTTGCCGGGACGCAGCTTGGTGTAGATCTTCAGCATCGCGTCTTCGTGCGACTGGCTGCTGTCTTCGGCCAGGGTGTTCAGCAACAGGGGGTCGGTGACCTTGGAGATCACCCGGACCTGCTTGATGTCGGAGTTCTGAATACGCGTGACCGCGTCGCCCATCTGGCAGCCCGACTTGACCAACACGTCCTCCGTCTCCTCGTCGACGATCGTGGAAACGGAGTACATCTCGGGCTTGAGCGCGGAGGTCCGCACTTTCCTGGTCGGGTAGAACTCCTCGACGATGGACTCGTCGGTCGAGAAGCGTTCGTCCATGGCCCGCAGGAAGGTGGTGGCGGGTATCTTGCTGGACTGGTCTATCCGGACCGCCAGAATGTCGCGCTTGGTGACGTTGATTTCGATCCAACTGCCGCGCTCGGGGATGATGCGGCAGGCGTGCAGGGCCCGGTCGCCCTCGGCCTGCTCCTTGATGAAGTCCACACCGGGACTGCGGTGCAACTGCGAGACGATCACCCGCTCCGCCCCGTTGATGATGAACTCCCCGCCGCCGATCATCTCCGGCAGCGCCCCGAGATAGATGCGGTCCTCCTGAATCTCCTCCAGGCCCTTGCGCATCAGCCGGACCCGAATGTGGAACGGCATCCCGAAGGTCAGCCCCAGGTGCCGGCATTCGTCCGTGGTGTAGCGAGGTTTGCCCAGTTCGTAGTTGACGTACTGCAACGACATGTTGCCGTCGTAACTGTCGATGGGGAACACCTCGCGCAACAAGGCCTCCAGCCCCGCGTTCTTACGCTGGTCCGGATGCAAGTTGCGCTGCAGGAAGGCCTCGTAGGACTTCGTCTGGATCTCGATCAGGTTGGGAATGTCCGCCCCGTCGCCCACCTTGGCGAAATTCCGTACGTCTCGCGTCTCACCCATGCGTGTAGTCCTTTCATCCACCAGCCGGTTGCCTGGCCGGGCAAGCTCGACCCAACCACTGCGCGCCAGAACGGACCTTAAATCGGCCGTCCTCGCGCTGCGGCACAAACGCCGCCACGCACCGCTTCCGATTCCGGCGCGCAGCGCGCATCTGCCGCGTGGTCTACTGGGGGGACGTTCAAGCGGCGACTCCCCGAATGAGGCCGCCTTGCGGGGCATCTGTTGGACCGAGCCGTCCCAAGCGTCTCGGCCTGTCTCGCCCCGCGGAGGGATCGGCCCAACGGCGGCTTGTCCGCCGCCGTTCGGCCGCATGCTACTGTACTACTTGATCTCAACAGAGGCGCCGACCTCTTCGAGTTCCTTCTTGAGGGCTTCTGCCTCGTCCTTGGCGATGCCTTCCTTGACCGCCTTGGGAGCGCCGTCGACGAGTTCCTTGGCCTCTTTGAGCCCCAGCCCCGTGGCGGTGCGCACGACCTTGATCACCTGGATCTTCTTGTCGCCGATGGCCGACAGGATCACGTCGAACGCGGTCTTCTCTTCCACTTCCTCGCCGCCGCCAGCCGCCGGGCCGGCCGCCATGACCACGCCACCGCCAGCAGGCTCGATCCCGTGGACGTCCTTCAGGCAATCCACCAGGGTCTGGGCATCCTTGACGCTCAAGTTGACCAACTTCTCCGCCAGCTCGGTTATTTCCGCGCTGTACTCTTTCGCAGGCGCTTCTGCCATCGCCCTCTACTCCTTAACCTGTATCCGCCGGACCGATAGGCAGCCCGCCACACGCGGGCCATTTCATTCGCCGTGGAGCGAACCAGCCGATCCGGACGTCATCACTGTACCGATTGAAAACCGTGTTAGCGCCGCCTTCTGCACGCTCAGGCAGCTTCCTCCCGCTCGCTGAGCGTCTTGAGACAACCGGCGATCTTGCCGGCCGGAGAGCCGATACAACCCGCCACCGCCCGACCAGGAGACGAGACCAGCATGGCCACCTCGCCTATCAACTCGCGGCGACTGAGCATCTTGGCCACGTCGGCCACGTTGAAGAGATCCGGATCACCCTCGATGATCGCCTCTTTCAACTGGATGTTGCCGAGTTCCTTGGCCCAGTGAACCAGCGTCTTGGCCACCTCTATTATCGAG
>JANQGB010000042.1 GCA_028277545.1 Phycisphaerae bacterium
ATGTTCTGGGACCCCAAGCACCTCTGGGCTCAGAAGGTCTCGTCGACCGGAACACTCCTGTGGAACTCTCCAGGGTCGCACGTGATCGTCTTCGACGGCGACTCGCTGCAGTTCGGGAACTTCCCCCCGTTCGTCACCGATGGCAGTGGCGGCGCCGTCTTCGCCTGGTACGGCGTTTCCCCGCTGCAGTGCTACACGCAACACGTACTCGCCGACGGCACCGAGGCGTTCGGTCACAATGGCGTAAGCGTCTCCACCAACACGTCCCGGCTTCGCGTCTCTCCCAGCGCCTCTTTCAATCCCGCTACGGGAGAGACCTTCGTGTTCTGGGTGGAGGAGAACTCCACCCAGTCGCAGCATGGTGTCTACGGGCAGAAGCTCGCCGCTGACGGAACGCGGCAGTGGACCAACAACGGCAAGGTCGTGGTCCCCGTGGGAACCAACGAGCGATCCTTCGTCAACACCCTGGTGTGTGGCGACGGCGCGATGGTCTTCTATCTCGACGCACCCAGCTTTGGCAATGACGTCATCTATGGGGCCCGGTTAGACACCAGCGGCGACTTCGTGTGGCCTGGCGATCTGGTCCTGGCCGCCTCCCTGCCCAACGACAAGTCACGCCTCAGCGCCACGCTGAGCGCAGGCGGCGACGCCTTGCTGACCTGGACCGACGACCGATCCGACAGCGGCGACGTCTTCGCTCAGAACGTCGACCCTGACGGCACTCTCGGCGGTTGCTCCGGGCCCGCCGCCGACCTCGATTGCGATGGGGACGTCGATCTGGACGATTTCGCGGTGCTGGCGGATTGCCTGGGCGGTCCCGAAGCCGGCCTGTTCCCGGACTGCGAAGCCCCGGATCTGGACGGTGAAAGCGACGTAGATCTGTCCGATTTCGCCGCTTTCAGCCAGGCCTTCACCGGCTAGTGTGGCGCCTCGAAACTACCGGATCGTAACGAGCCGTGAACTTCAGTTCACGCGGTCGCTCAAACGTCGACGACACAGCCTATGCGCGTCGATGGAAGACACCTGTGACTCTGGCACACTACAGTGGTAGGCATGCAAGCTGAAAACCGGCACCCGTCAGCGGGAACTGCCGGTGTTGAGGTGGGTGCGGGTCGAATCAGTCGGCCACGCGCGGGCCGCCGAAAGGAACAACGCCACGGCGCCCCGGCCGGAAGCCGCCCGGTAGATTCACGCCGCGGGCTCCGCGTGGTAGACTCCGCGGCGGACCGTGGCGCCACCCGGCCGGCGGTTGTGCGTGAGCGGGTCTTCTTAACGGATCGCGACGGGCATTCGGCCCGTATCACCACAAGCGCCATCGTACGGGGTACCTGGCCGCAAGTTGATGCACTGAGTGCCACGCTCTGGCGATCTACCGAACCGAAGGTTAGAGATTTCTATCCTCTGCGGCGCAGTTGCAGGGCTTCGTCATGAACCTCAACATGGTCCGCGTCCTGCTCTTGCTGGCGTCGCTGTCCGCTTGGGGCTGCGACCGGACTTCCCAACCACCTACCGCCCGCGGTGCCCGGCAGATCATGGGCACCCTTGCAGAGGTCACCGCCGTAGCCGCCGATGAGCCCACCGCCCGCGCAGCCGTCGAGGCCGCCTACGACCGCCTCGCAGACGTCAACCGCTTGATGAGCGACTACCGCGACGACAGCGAGATCGGCCGGCTGAACAAGCTGCTCGCCGACCAGCCCCTGGCCGTGTCGGCCGAGACCTTCCACGTTCTTCAGGAATCCGCCCGCCTGTCCGAGCTAAGCGGGGGCGCCTTCGACATCACCTGCCGCCCGGTGATCAGGCTTTGGAAGGCCGCCGCCAAGAACAACCAGGTACCCGTCGAGCCGGCGCTGCGTGCGACTATGGCCGCCGTCGGCTGGCGGAAGCTCGAACTCTCCGAGAGCGACCGGACGGTCGCCAAGTCGACAGACGCCACGCAGGTTGACCTGGGCGGTATTGCCAAAGGTTATTCGTTGGACCTGGCCGCCGAAGCCATGCGGGAAGCCGGCGCTACGTCCGGCCTGGTCGATGTCGGCGGCGACGTCTACGCGTTTGGCCGCCGCCCGGACGGCGCCGCGTGGTCCATCGGCATACGCCATCCCTTCCAGCAAGGCCTGGTCGGCAAGCTGCGCCTCATCGACAAGGCCGTGGCCACCTCGGGCCTGCAGCAGCGCTTCTTCGAAATCGACGGGCGCCGCTACTCCCACATCATCGACCCGCGTACAGGCCGTCCCGCCGAGCAGGCACCGTGCGTAACCGTAATCGCCAACAACGGCCTGACCGCCGACGCCTGGGCCACGATCCTCAGCGTCCTGACAGTCGAGGATGGTATAGCCATGCTGGCGAATCAGCCCGAAGTGGAAGCCCTCTGGATCTGGGGAACCAAGCAAGCCCCCCAGACGAAAGAAACCGCCGGCTTCACCACCCACCGCGCAAGGTAGAGTCCGTTGTGAATAAGGTAGGCTCCGGCGCGCACGGAACGGGGGACTCCGACATACACAGACCCGGCAATCAGTTGTCCGACGCGGCCTGAGCCGCTACACACTGCTCGCCGCCCGGGTCCGTGTCGTCGGACGCGAGTTGCTCCAGGTACTCAGGTTTCGGCGGTCCGAAGTAGACCATGACGCCCGCGGGGCACCGCTCCAGGACGTTGGACACGTCCTCATCGCCGGTGTAGTTGTCGTAGTCCAGGTAGGCCAGATTGTCGCTGACCTTGAACTGCTCGCCCATCAGGCGCTGGCAGAGGCTGCACCCAATGCACCCGATCTTGCAGACCTTCTTGACCAGCTTGGCTGGCTCCTTGTTCGAGCAGGCCACTACCAGCATCCGATCCTGCTTGAAGGGTATCTTCTCGATCAGGTTCCTCGGACAGGCGGTGATGCACGCGCCACAGCCGGTACACCTGTCGTAGTGCACCACCGGTCGACCCTCTACCATGGACAGGGCGTCATAAGTGCAGGCCTTGCTGCAGTCGCCAAAGCCCAGGCAGCCGTACGTACAAGCCTGAGTCGTACCCACCATGTCCGCCTCGACACAGCTCGGCACGCCGTCATACGGTACGCGGCCCAGCTTCTGGTCGCACTCGGCAGCGCAGTGAATCACGGGGCGATAGGGATAGGTCTTGACCACCTCGACGCCCAGAACCTTGGCCACCTGGGCGGCGGTCTTCTCTCCGCCGACCGGGCAGCCCGAGCACTCCGCCCGCTCCTCGACCACCGCCTTGGCGAAGTCCGAGCACCCCGCAAAGCCACACCCGCCGCAGTTGGCGGCCGGCAGCACGTCGTTGACCAGTTCGATCCGCGGATCCTCATCAACCCGCAGCCGCTCCTTGGCCACGCCGAGCAATCCGGCAAAAACCATCACCAATCCGAAAAGAACCATAGCGGCCACTACGACGACCATCGCCTTGTCTCCGCTGCCTTATTTGCCGATTCCCGTGAACCCCGTGAACGCCAGGGCGAGAATACCCGCCACCAGCAGCGTGATGCCCGCCCCCCGCAGCGACTTGGGCACGTCGCTGAACCGTATGTGCTCGCGAATGCCCGCCATAATGGTAATGGCCAGCATGAAGCCCAGACCGCCTCCAAAAGCGTAAATGGCCGCGTTGAGCATACTCTGCGTTTCCGGTTTCATGTCGATGTACAGGCAGGCACCCAGAATAGCGCAGTTTGTGGTAATCAGCGGCAAGAAAACGCCGAACGCCGTGTACAGCGGGGGGAAGAACTTCTTGAGGTACATCTCCACGAGCTGCACCATCGAGGCGATCACCATGATGAACGCGACGTACTTCAGAAACGCCAGCGAGTCGGGATGGCCGAACATGGACTCCCCGATAGGCTGGAGAATGAGATGCACGATCAGCCAGGTGACCACGCCGGACACCGTTATGACGAAGGTCACCGCGCAGCCCATCCCGAAGGCCATGTCCACCTTGCGCGACACGCCCAGGAACGGGCATATCCCCAGGAATCCCGCCAGCACCAGGTTATTGACCAGGGCGACGCTCAGGAAGATGCCTAACAGCACGCCGATGCTCATGCCACACCTCCCTTTGCCTTACGCTCACGGAGGTGGTTGACCACTCCGACCACGACTCCCAGGGTCAGAAACGCCCCCGGCGGCAGCACCATGATCACCCAGGAATGCGACTCGATGAAGGCACCCGGCATGACCGGGTGGTTCAGCAGCGTACCCGAGCCCAGCACCTCGCGGACGATGCCCAGGGTGCTCAGGGCGATAGTGAACCCCAGCCCGATGCCCAGGGCGTCGGCCAGTGATCGTCCCACGCCGCTCTTGATGGCCACGACCTCCGCCCGACAGATGATCATGCAGTTCACGATAATCAACGGCACGAAGGCCCCCAGCTTCTTGCTCACCTCGAAGAGATAGGCCTTCAGAAACAGGTCCGCGATAGTTACGAACGTGGCGATGGTCAGCGTGAACACCAGGATGCGCACGTGCGGCTTGATCAGGTCCCGCAACAGGCTGGTGATCAGGTTGGACATGGTTACCACGAAGGTCGCCGCAGCCCCCATGACCAGCGCGTTCTCCAGCGAGTTGGTCACCGCCAGCGCGGGGCACATCCCCAGAAGCTGGACCAGCACGGGGTTGTTCGACAACACACCCTCTTTGAACTGGCTCAGGTTGGAGCCGTTGGTGTCATCCATCTATCGCTGCTCCCTCCGGTTCGCTGTCGCCCGCGTCCGAGGAATCCACTTCGCCCAGCTTGGGCCGAATCCGCTGGGTAACGTCGTTGAGAATGTCCGCCACGTATTGGCTGGAGTAGGTCGCCCCCGTGATGGCCTGGATCTCGTTGCGCTCCGCCGACGCGTCCCCCTTGACCACCGTCACCTGGTCCACAGGCCGACCAGCAAACTGGTCCGCCCACTCGCCCTCGATCTTGTTGCCCAGCCCGGGAGTCTCGACGCATTCGATGACCTTGACCCCGATGACCTGGCTGCCGTCTGGCGACAGACCGACCACCGCCCGTATCTGGTCCACGAAACCGGTGCCGGAGGCATCCACGGCCCACCCTACCAGAGTCCCGTCAGTGCCCAGGCACTTGTACACCTGGTTGCCGTCAACGATCAGCTCATCGGTGGTCTGCGTGCCGGGCACTACCGCCGCGATGGCCTCGTTCAGAGCCCGGGTCTTGTTCTCGTCGATCCTGGCCTGCAGCGACGTCTGCGTCCCCGCCAGCAGGGTGGCGAACACGACGCCCATCACCAGCACCAGCCACGATTCGTCTATGAACTTCTTCACTTGGTCACCGTTGCGAATGTTCCCGACAAATAACCAGTTCCCCGGATCACACCGACCTTGTCCCTCTACGCCCGCTGCCGGCAGCCGTCTCCCCGACATCAGGTGGGAGCGCCACCGTCGGGCCAGTTAATCCTGGCTCTGCACGTGCCCTCCAAATGGCGTGGGCATGGTCCACCGTTCAATCAACGGCGTCAGCGAGTTCATGATCAGAATCGCGAACATGAACCCCTCCGGATACGCCCCAAACAGGCGAATGACCATCACCAGCACGCCGACACCGGCCCCAAAGATCAGCCGGCCCCTGGGCGTCACCGGTGCCCCGACGTAGTCGGTGGCGATGAAGAACGCCCCGAACATCAGCGCCCCGCTGGTGAGGTGGAACAGGGGTCCCTCGTACTCGTCCGCGTTGATCAGGTGGGCGATGGTGGCGACAGCGGCCGCGGCGGCCAGTACCCCCACAACCGGCCGCCAATCCGCAATCCTGCGGAACACCAACCACAGACCCCCTAGCAGCGCCGCCAGGGCGCTGGTCTCGCCGACGCATCCACCAACCTTGCCGATCAACAAGTCCCAAATAGCCGGGAGCTCAGCGTTGGTGGCCGCCGAATACAGCGGGGTGGCCATCGTGGTGGCATCCACCCCCGAGTCCAGCAGCGGCGCCGGCGCGATCCAGGTAACCATCGCGGCGGGGAAGCAGATCATCAGGAACGCCCGCCCCACCATGGCCGGGTTGAACAGGTTCTGACCCAATCCGCCAAACACCGCCTTGGCTAGCAGGATGGCCACCACGCCGCCGATGAACGCCATGTACGGGTTGAGTGAAGGCGGCAGCGAGAAGGAGAGGATCAGCCCGGTGACGATCGCCGAGCCATCGCCCAGCGACGACATGCTCCGCCCGCGGATCTTGTTGGCCACCGCCTCGGCCAGCAGGCAGCCAGCCACCGTGACGACGGTCAGAATAACCGCCGAGAGCCGGTACATGTACACCGCCACGCAAAACAGCGGCAGCATCGCCGCAGCAACCTCGAACATGATTCGCGGCGTGCTGGACGAAGCCGCCAGATGCGGGGCGGCACTGACCAGGAATTCGCGGGCCTTGGCCTTCGCTGCCTTGGGCTTGGCGGGGGTCGGCTCCGCAGGTTGTGCTGCATCACTCATATCAGGCAGCCGTTCCTTGTGATTATGGGGTCATGAGGCGCCACGGAGATCATCCCTGGGCGCCGGCACACCGTCAGCTGGCCTTCTGCTGAGCGGCGATTATGCGCCACTGGTTCTTGCCTGCCCGAATGTACTGGGCCAACGGTATGCGAGCCGGGCAGGTGTACGAGCAGCACCCGCACTCGCAGCAAGCGTTCATGTCGTACTTGTTGGCCTGCTCGTAGTCGCGGAATTTCACCGCGTGAGCGAGCTTGGTTGGCGAGAGGTGCAGCGGACAGAAGTCCACGCACCGGCTGCAGCGGATGCAGGGCGTCTCCTGCCAGCGGGTGGTCTCCGCCTCGGTCATCACGGTGATGCCGCCGGTCCCCTTGACCACCGGCACCGCCAGGTGAGGCACGGTCGGTCCCATCATGGGCCCGCCCGCCAGCACCTTGGCCGCCGCTTCGGTCGCCCCGCCGCAGTGCTCTATGAGTTCGGAATACCTGGTACCCACCGGAGTCAGCCAGTTGCCAGGTTCCGCCACGCCGCCACCAGTCACCGAAACCACCCGGTGAGTCAGCGGCTTGCCGTGCACCACCGCCCGCGCTACGCTGTGAGCCGTCGCCACGTTGATCACCACGACGCCCACATCCAAGGGCAGCCCCTTGGGGGCACTGGGCACCGCCCGGCCCAAAACCGCCGGGATGAGTTGCCGCTCGCCACCCATCGGATACTTGGTCGCACAAACTGCCACCTCCAGACCGGGACGTCCGGAGATCGCCTTCCGCATCGCTTCGATGGCGTCCGGCTTGTTCTCTTCTATAGCTATGATGGCACGCTGGGCTGACACGGCGTGCTGGGCCAACTGCAGGCCAACCACGATGGCCTCGGGACACTCGATCATCAGGCGATGGTCGGCAGTCAGATATGGTTCGCACTCGCAGCCGTTGAGCAGCAGAGTGTCTATGGGTTTGTCGGGATTGAGCTTGAGCTTGACGTGAGTCGGAAACGTCGCCCCACCCAGGCCCACGACGCCGGAATCACGGACGGCGTTGACTATCTGCTCCGGCTCGTAACCGGTCGGCTCGACGCCGCCCCAGTTACGGTCCAGAAAATCCTCCAGCAAGCCCTCCGGCAAGGCCCCTTCGGCCGCAGGCTTCACCGGAATTGCCGGCACCCGCCGACCACTGGGCAGCGGCACTATGGTAGGCTGACCGGTCTTACCGGCTATGGGAGCGTGGATCGGTGCCGACACGAACGCTTCGGCACTTGCGATCTGCTGGGCATACTCGATCTCAGTCCGCGGCTTGACCGTCGGAGTGCAGGGCGCGCCAATGTGTTGGGCTAGCGGTACAACCATCTCGCCTGTGGGTACAAAAAGGCGGATGGGGGAGCTTTCCGAGTGCTCCTTTCGGTGCGGCGGATGAATGCCCCGCGGAAAACTCCGCAGGCCTTTCAGCCGTTCACGCAACACGCCGATCATCCAACACCTCCGTCCACCGCCCGCTCGCGGCGGAGAATCCACTGTGTCATTAGTTTGGCCAGTGCGATTCCGGCGGCCAGTCCCGTAACTGCGCCCAGTGCCTGCCCGGCAGCCTGCGGCATAAGGGCAAACTCCGCGGCGCATCGCCCGAGCGCCCAGGCGCCGCAGATTGCCAGCGCCAGCGGCAACACGAAGACCGCCAGGCAGGACGCTGCCAGCGGCGCTCCGCGCCCGGCCGGCGACGCCTCACTTTCAGAGGCCGCGTCGGCCAGCGGACAGCTACCCCCGTGGCAATGCCCGCAGCCAAACCAAAACCGTTCAAGCCACTTCATGATGTACCTCGCTCGGCGCCCACCTTGTGGGCGTTACGAGTATCTCCGACTGCATGGGCAAGCAGCGTGCCAGACCGCCGGCCGGGCTGCTACGCACGCCCCCAGGCGGCCCGGCAGACCAACTCGCCAACCCTGCCAGCAACGTCCGATAGTTACGCACGCAGGCCGGCAGCGACGTCTGCGCAGTTGACCCCGCCCCCCCACTGTATAGATAGGTAACCGTGGAGGCGCATCATGACCGGCTACTACTCCCAAAACCTGTCTGCCGAGCGGCTCCGCCGCTGCTACGAGATCGCTCCACCACGCGTACGCCAGTATCTCCAGGCCGAAATCCGCCACGTCGCGTCCAGGCTGCGCCCGTCTGACACCGTGCTGGAGTTGGGCTGCGGATACGGGCGAGTGATTCGCCAACTAGCCGGCCATGCCCGGCGGCTGGTGGGAATCGACACCTCACGCCCCAGCTTGAGGTTGGCGCAGGATCTGCTGTCAGACGTCCCGAATTGCGCCCTGGCGCAGATGGACGCCAGCAGACTCGCCTTTCGAAATCGCGCCTTCGATACCGTCGTATGCATCCAGAACGGAATCTCCGCCTTCAGGGTGGATCCGCGTGCATTGATCCATGAGAGTATCCGCGTCACCCGGCCCGGCGGCATGCTGCTCTTGTCCAGCTATTCGGCCGGGTTCTGGAGCAGCCGCCTGCGTTGGTTTGAACTCCAGGCACGGTACGGGTTGGTGGGCGAGATAGACGCCGCGGCCACCGGCGACGGTGTCATCACCTGTAAAGACGGTTTCAAGGCCACCACGTTCAGCGCCGACGACTTTCGGTCGCTCCTGGGCGAGTTCGGCCTTCTATGCCGATTGGAGGAAGTGGACGAGTCGAGTCTGCTCTGCGAAGTGGCCGTCTGAGGCTCAAGAGCCGAGCCCGCCGTGACGCCGTCGTGCGGTCCTAGCCCCCGTCGGCCGGCTGCCTGCGTCGCAGGTCAGGGGTCGATCAGCCTGGCGCCGCAGTGGCAACAATACCGGGCATGGGTCCGATTCACCGTCTGGCACCGTCGGCACACTCTGTTCGACCTGCGGCTGGCCGCCAGCGCCACCAGCACAGCCATGCCTACAATCACCCAGACAGCAGGGCGGCTGTTGTTCAGCAAGATGGTCAAGAGCATCGCGGTCATCGGGCCAGACCATAGCGAAGCCCTTGGCGGCCGGCGACACGACCAGGGCTGCGCCGGTGTTTCTCCAGGTCGCCCCTACAAGAGCAGAGAGCATGATCGGGCGGACAGCAGAACTCCGCTCCGCTGCTCTCTGCAAAACCCCTGCGGTGGATGGTGGTTGCTTTCGCAAGCCACCAGGCGGCGCACCGTGTATGGCCTGCCGATCATCAGCGGTCGGGAGGGCACCGCAGCGGTCGTGATTCCCCCTTTCTCCCTGTTTGGTGGAGAATCGATATCCCGCCGGTCCGGATCGGCGCACGCCACCACTACAATTATAGCCGTCAGACTGAAGGCAGACAATCCGGCATCAGCCCGGCGCGGCGCACCTGGTGGCTGATCTGGCCATGCATTGTGGGGCGGCCCGCCCTTTGAGCCAGGGTAGCCCGTCCATGCGACAGCCCCGGCGCGACGTGTCAGGCGTCATCTCGCCGGCGAAAGCAGTTTCTTCTTCTCTGATGTGGCACCGGCATCCTGCCGGTGAGAGCAGTTTCTTCTTCTTTGATGTGGCACCGGCATCCTGCCGGTGAGACCAGTTTCTTCTTCTCTGGTGTGGCACCGGCATCCTGCCGGTGCAGACCAGCAGCCAATGCTAGCACTACTGCGCAAGGCCGTCCGTACCGCAGGCTTCCAGACTGCACTCACCGCAATAAGGATGCAGGCAGGATGCCTGCGATACGAAGGCACGCTGACCCCGCGCTGCGGTGATAACCACGCTCTGGCCGACGCCCGGCTAAGGTGTGCCTTCAGGCCCAATCGCCCGCAACAGCGCCCTCGCGTCGGCGTGGTCCGGATGTAGTTCGAGCAACTGCCGCAGGACCGCGGCCGCCTCGGTTCTGTCTCCGCGCCGCTGCAAGTGCCAGGCCAGGCTGAACGCGTACCTGGCGTCGTCAGGCCGAAGTTCCGCCGCCCGGCGGCAGAAGGTGATGGCCTCGTCGGGGCGCGTGTCAGCCAGCAGCGTCGCCAACTCATAAGCTGCTGCGGCAAAACCCGGGTCGCTGTTCAGTGCGGTGCGAAAGCAACGTTCGGCGGCTCCAGCCTGGTTCTTCCCCAGCAGCAGTAGTCCGAGGTTGAAGTTCACGGCGGCATCGGAAGGACTGGCCTCAAGCGCCCGGCGCAGGGCCTGCTCGGCCCGCCCCACGTCACCCTGGGCGGCGTGAGCCATGGCCACGTTGACCAGTGCGGGAATGTTAGCGGGGTCCAGCCTGGCGGCCGTCTCGTAGGCTGTGACTGCCTGGGTCAGCCTGCCCAGGTTATGGTGGTAGACACCGAGGTTGTAATGTGCCACCGGATCGTCCGGGGCGCCCCGCATGGAGGCCTCGAACTCGGCGAAGGCCCGGTTGATCTGGGACCTGGTCCGGTCATCCACCGGCCCGGGGGCGTGGCGGGTCAGCGC
>JANQGB010000504.1 GCA_028277545.1 Phycisphaerae bacterium
GGCAGCGCGAAACCTCCAGACTGTAGCCCGCCCAGCGAAACACGCCGATCACGCGCGGATAGCGGACGTATTCGAAGAAGTTGCGCAGGTCGAGGTTGACGATCAGCGCCTGGCCAATGTGGGGCCGGGCGTTGGTGATGATACTATGCCCCCGGCGAAAGCCGTGAACCGCTTCGTGCAGCTCTACGCGGTCCAGGATTTCATGCTTGATGCGTTGCTGTGCCGCCCGCAGGCGCTGCTTGGGGCTGCAGATCAGCCGCTGCCCGCTGCCCTTCTTGGGCACTGTCCACTCGATATAGTTTGACTTGGGCGGTTGGCGGCGATCCATCGGATTGGCCAGCGCCAGAAACGCCCCCAGGTCAATGCCCAGCCACCCAAGCACGTCGTCGGTAGTCTCCATAGATGGCAAACCGCTGCGCCGCAAACGGGCACCATCCGACGGCACCTGGCGATAACACCTTGCCCCAGGCAGCGGCCGGGTGTCACCAGTGCTCACCGGCGACACCTGGCTGGGCACAACCGCGGCCTCGGCAGTGTTCCGGGCGCCACCGGCGTCGGCATTCCACGAGGACTCCGGCCGGTGAGGGCGCCAGCGCAGCAAGGCCGCCAGCACTCTCCAGGCGATCAGCGCCCCAACAGCCACGAGTACCCACGTCAGCCAGCTCATCAGTGGTTCACCTGAACACCCAGGAGTCGATCAGAAAAGAAGATGCGGGGAGAGGTTTTACAACGCTCGGCCGCCGTAAAGGCGACGCCCCTGCGGCCGTCGCGTTTACGGCACGTCAGGAATCGCGGCGAATCTGCTCGCTCGGGGTAACCCCGAACATCCGGTAACCCGGACCCTAAAACGCTCCTCCCCGCATCACCGGGCATGATCCCACGGTGCCGCGCCGGGTTCAACGGAATTCTCTACGGGAAAAGTACCCTCGCCTCAGGTAGTGCCTCGAATAGTGCCTCGAAAGCAGTAGTGCCTCGAAACCACCGGATCCTAGCGAGCCGCGGTGCCAGTGCGCTAGGCCCGGCATTCATGCCGGGTTAAGGCGGCGTCGCACCGAATACCCGACCCCGGTTTACCGGGGTTCTCGATGTCTGTCTTCAGACACTGGAGGCGGATCACCGCAAGCCAAAGTCCTACCGTCTCCGTGCCTAAGAAACCCGAGTCGCGATGGCGATACGCACGGTCAGGCCTAGGCCTGACCCCGAGTCACGAGCGCCCCACTGCAAGCTGACTCAATGCCACCCGTTGGCGTTCAAAAGCCGAATCGATGCCGGGGCTGGCATATTGCCTCAGAATCACTGAATCGAAACGAGCCGCGAACTTCAGTTCGCGCGGACGTCCCAACGTCGACGTCGCAACTTAACACGTCGCTCAATACCGCCGCAGACTCCAAGGCGTGACACTATCAGGTCGCGGCGTCTATCTCATCCAACAACTCGACCGCTCGGCGCAGATGCGGAATCACTATCGATCCACCGACGATCAGGCCGACATTGAATATCTCGAACAGTTCGTCGTTGCTGGCCCCCAGCTCCTTGCAGCGGATGACGTGATAGGCGATGCAGTCGTCGCAGCGCAGCACCAGGGAAGCCGCCAGCCCGGCGAATTCCTTGGTCTTGGCATCCAGGGCGCCGTCTTCATACGCCTTGGTGTCCAGCGTGAAGAACCGGTTGATAGGCAGGTTCTTGGCGGCCAGGATTCGCTCGTTCATCCGCTCCCGGTATTCGCGGAACTGACTCAGGCGGGCACTCATTCACAGACCTTTCAAGTTACTGCGCGGTCGCGCAGTCGCAGGGAGTTCAACACCACGCTTATGGAGGAGAGCATCATCGCCGCGGCCGCCGCGCCGGGCGGGATCTTCCCGGTGGCCGCCAGCGGTATGGCCGCCACGTTGTAGACGAACGCCCAGAACAGGTTCTGCTTGATAACCCGCACGCTCCTGCGGGCCAGCTCGATGGTACGCGGAACAAGCGACAGCTCCTCGCTGAGCAACGTGATGTCGGCCGACTCGATGGCTACATCCGTCCCGGTGGCAAAGGCCATTCCCACGTCGGCCGCGGTCAGCGCCGGCGCGTCGTTGATACCATCGCCAACGAACGCCACTCGCCTCCCGGCCGCTTGGCGCCGCTGCACCTCGGCCAGCTTCTCCTCCGGAAGAGATTCGGCCCGAACATCGTTTACCCCCACCGACGCCGCCACGACCGCTGCGGTCGTCGCCTGATCGCCCGTCACCAGTGCCACCTCGACCCCGGCACGGGCCAGGCGGTCAACCGCGTTCGCCGCACCGGGGCGAACCGCGTCCGCCAGCCCGACCAATCCGACACAGACGCCGTCCACCGCTACCGCCGCCACCGTC
>JANQGB010000316.1 GCA_028277545.1 Phycisphaerae bacterium
GCCGAGGGCGGGCGAGCCTCACTCTGCTTCCTGGATCACGCCATAGCCGCGACCCAGACGGAGCTGGCGGACGCGCTGGTTACCGGCCCGATCCACAAGGTCAGTTGGAAGATGGCCGGCTGCAAGTGCCCCGGCCATACCGAGTATCTGGCCACGGCGTTCGATGTCCGACGTTACACCATGATGTTTGCCGGAGCCAGGCTCAGAGTTGCCCTGGCCAGCACCCACGTGGGCTTGTTCGAGTTACGCAACAGCTTCACGATCGGGCGGGTCTTTCAGCCTATAGATCAGCTCGACGAAGCCCTGCGGCGCTGGTTCGGGATTGAGCACCCGCACATCGCCGTGGCCGGCCTGAACCCGCACGCCGGGGAGGAGTGCCGTTTCGGCGATGAGGAGTCGCGAATTATCGAGCCAGCTATCCTCATGGCGCGCGAAGCCGGCATCGATGCTGTGGGCCCCTTCCCGGCGGACACGCTGTTCTGGCATGCCTCGCGCGGAGAGTTCGACGGGGTGGTGGCCATGTACCACGATCAAGCCTTGATCCCCGTGAAGCTGCTGGCCTTCGACTCTTCGGTTAACCTGACCCTGGGCCTGCCCATCGTCCGGGCCAGCGTAGACCACGGCACTGCTTTCGACATCGCCGGCACCAACCAGGCCCACGCGGGCAGCATGACCGCCGCCATTCGCCTGGCAATCGAGTTGGCCGGTCGAAACGCACACGGCGCCTGGCCTCAGCGCGAACCGGCCCACCTCACCGAGCGAACTGGCCTGCCGGCCCGCACCGGTCCGCGTACGCGTTAATAACCCTGATACAAGACGCGGCCCCGCATGCCCGTGGTCCTGGTGTGTCTGCCGTACGCCCTGCGCGGGCCGCGTGCGTTATCGCCCTTCCTTGTCTCCGGCGAGGCCCGCGGTACAATCACCGCCGAGGTATGGTTGATCTGCGCGGGATGACGACATGGCGAACCAACGGTTTCTGGTAACTGCGGCTCTACCCTACTCGAACGGGCGTCTCCACGTCGGGCACATAGCCGGCGCCTACCTGCCGGCCGACACCTACGTGCGCTACCGCCGGGCACGCGGCGACGACGTGAGGTTCATCTGCGGCAGTGACGACAACGGCGTGGCCAACCTCATCGCCGCCCACAACGAGAACAGCTCCCCGGAGGAGATATCCGCCCGGTACAATGCCCAGCAGAAGCGCGACTTCGCCGGCCTGGGCGTCGAGTTCGACATCTACGGCGGAACGCACCAGCCGGACTACGTGGACCTCCACAACCGAACCAGCCAGGAGGTCTTTCTGAAGCTTCATGAGAAGGGCTGCTTCGTCAAGCGGACCAGCGAGCAGCTCTTTGATCCGCAGATCGAGAAGTTCCTGCCCGACCGGTACGTCAAGGGCCGCTGCTACCACAAGCTGCCCGACGGCAGCGACTGCGACTATCCCGGCGCCTATGGTGACCAGTGCGAGCACTGCGGCAACAGCATCGACCCGGTGCAGTTGATCAACCCGGTCAGCACTATTACCGGATCTACACCGATCCCCAAGAGAACCACGCACTGGTATATGCGCCTCGATCAGTTCGAGAAGCAGTTGCGAACCTGGCTTGACAGTCAGACGGGCTGGCGGCCCACGGTGCTGAACTTCACTCGCGGGCTGCTCGACGAGGGTCTGCCGGAGCGGGCCATGACTCGCGACCTGGACTGGGGCGTACCTGTGCCGCTGGATGACCCCGACGCGGCCGGCAAGGTGCTCTACGTCTGGTTCGACGCGCCTATCGGGTATGTCTCTTTCACAGCGATGGACTGCCGGATCTCAGACGGAGACGAGAGCGCCTACGCCGCATGGTGGAAGAACCCGGACTGCAAGATCGTCCACTTCATCGGCGAGGACAACATCATCTTCCACGCCATGATCTGGCCGGCAATGCTCATGGCCGAGGGCAGCTACGAGTTACCCCACAACGTAGTGGCCAACTCGTTCCTGAACATCAAGTTCCCCGGTAAAGACGAGGAGAAGATCAGCAAGTCGCGCGGATCGGCCCTGTGGATTGAGGACTACCTGCAGACCTTCGATCCCGATCCCCTGCGCTATTACCTGACAGCCATCGCGCCGGAGACCCAGCGCACCACCTTCGACGTGGACGACTTCCTCAATCGCAACAACAGCGAACTGCTGGCAACGCTGGGCAACTTCGTCAACCGCACGATGACTTTTGCGCACAAGTACTTTGACGGCCAGGTCCCCGTGGCTGGCGAGCGCAATGACACTGACCTGGCCCAGTTGGAGGCCTGTAAGAGCTGTGTCGAGTCAGCGGCCCAGCAGCTCGACGGCTTCCATTTCAAGGCGGCCCTGGCGGAGGTGATGAATCTGGCCCGCAAGGGCAACGGTTACTTCGACGCCACTGCCCCCTTCCGCACGCGAAAGACCGATCTGGCATCCTGCGCCCGGGCGGTCAACATCTGCCTGCAGACCGTCCGGACGCTGACCACCGTCATGGCGCCCTTCCTGCCGTTCTCAGCCGTTAAGGCCCTCACCATGCTCAACCTGGAGCCCGATGCCCTGCAATGGAACCGCGCCACGGACGAGTTGCCGGCGGGCAGGTCCCTCGGTGAGCCGCAACTGCTCTTCAAGAAGCTCGACGCCGACGAGCTCTTTGACGACTGACCGTCAGACGGCCTGACTGGCACCCAGCCAGGCGTACCAGTCGTGCAGCCCGACGCGTATCGCGCGGCAGCAGCGCCCACCGTTCAGCAACGCTGGCGAGAGTTGGCCTTTATGTCGTTGACACGCTCCCGGCGCGTGTGGTGCCCACCAGGCTGGACAGTTCGTCGACCATCTTCTCCAGCCCACGGGCCTGTACGCTCAGTTCCTCCGCCGCGGCCGCGGATTCTTCCGCGCCGGAGGCGTTCTCCTGTGTCGTGCTCTCGATCTGCGTGACCGCCGTGTTGACCTGTGACACACCCAGGGCCTGCTGCTCCGAAGCCTGGGCGATGCCGCCCACCAGGTCGGACACGGAGGTGATGTCACCGACGATCTTCCTCAGGGCGGTCCCGACCTCGCCAGCCACGTCGGCGCCCTCACGGGCTCGCGTAACCGACTGTTCAATCAGGCCGGTGGTGTCGCGGGCGGCCTCGGCCGCACGCATGGCCAGGTTGCGAACCTCGTCAGCCACGACAGCGAAGCCCTTGCCG
>JANQGB010000598.1 GCA_028277545.1 Phycisphaerae bacterium
GTGGCCAGTCACACGCAGGGCCCCGTTTCTGGCAACCGGCCCTGTGGCGACAAGCGTGTAGACTGTCCAAGTCAGGCAGGAAGTGAGTTGCAAGAGGTCGCCGAACCTGGCTCGCGAGAAGTCGGGCAGCTCTGAGAGGCTGACTGCGAGTACACCGCAGGTAGCCACCATCACGCCCAGCCAACCGACCAACCGCAATCGCTGCCTCAGGAACAGCCTGGCCCCCACCGCCAGGGTCACCGGGATGAAGGCGATGATCCAGCTCGTGTGGATGGCGGAGGTATGCTGAAGTCCGTGGGCCTGTAGTGCCAGGTGAGCACCGAGCACCAGGCCCAGGAAGGCCCCTACGAGCCAATCACGGCGGTCCGGCAGAAACGCCTGTCCGCGCGCCCTGCAAATGACCGCCAGCACAAGTGTGGCCGACAGCAGTCTCACTGCGACCAATCCGAACGGTGTGAACGTCTCCAGGGCCACGCGAACCACCACAAACGACGCGCCCCAGGCGGTCACGGTGAACAACGCTTTGCCAGACCAGAGGGCTTTGCAGGTCGGCGGGCGGGTTCGCGTTGATTGATCCATACTGCGGTTGTAACAGACGCCGAGGGCCGATGCCACGCTCCTGGTCGGCTTGCGGGGCGGGGGCGATCACGCCGTCAATGAGTATAACCGTTTACTGGAGCGACACTTACCCGACCGGCCCTCACCTGGCCCCATAACGGCCTTCGCCAGGCGCGCCGGCGGTGGGCGTCAAACGTAACGGGGCGGTAATAAGCACGGCGGCTGCGCAGGCCGGTTTTTGCAATGCCCATTGGTAATCGTATAGAATGCCTGGTTCGGCCCGCTGGATGTTGCCACATCCGGGCGCAACATGTGCCGATGAATGTGGATAACGCGTAAACCCGACGACCGGGCAGTGAATGGCAATGGAAGGAAAGAGTATGTACGAGTTGGTACGGAAGCTTTCCGGCCCGCGGCTGTACCTCTGGGCGTTGTGCCTGGGTATAGCGGCTGTGGCCGGCTGCGACAGCCCCCAACCTGCACAGGAGCCCCCGGCTCCCGAGCAGCAGGAGAAATCCGCCGAGGCCCAGCCTCAGCCGGCTCCCCAGCCGGTACTCGCCGAGGACGTAAAGACCGCCAAGGCGCCCGCGAATCAGCCCGCGACGCACCGGACCAGTGTCAAGAAGCCCTCTCACCAGATCGCGACTGCCGCCCGCGCCAACCAGGCCAAGGCGAAGCGTTCGGCCCAGCCCGCGTCAACGACGTCCACGCGCAAGACCAAGCGTGCAGCCTCCGACTCACCCGCCAGATCGTTGATCTCCGCGGAGGCGACGGAGGAACCGCCGGCCACTACGACGGAGGGCTCGAACATCGGGGTAGCGCCTGGCGCCGGCTCGCAGCCCAAGAGCGAGGACCCGCCGGCCCATGCCCATGGCCATGCCCATAAGCACGGCGGCAAGCACAAGACGGATTCCAAGGCCGGCTGCGGCAGCAAGGGCTCGTCCGTGGCGGATCCAAAACCCTCCGCGGACCTTGATCCGTCCCAGCAACCCCGCTGGGCGTGCGATAAGACCACCGCCAAGTCCGAGCCGATCTGGCAGGGGTCACCAGCGGAGTTTACCTTCCTGATTCGTAACGAGGGCGCTACCGACCTGAATATAAAAGCCAAGGGCGGGTGAGGGATGAAGTTCAACGGTCGGTCCGACCGTGTCATCGCCGCTGGCCAGAACGAAACCCTGAAGGTCACCATCGCGACTCGCGGCAGAAGCGGCAGCTTCTCGCGCAACATAATGGTAACTACTAACGACCCTGCCAACGCCCGGGTAAAGCTCGTCTGCGAAGCCCAGGTCCTGGCGGCGGTCAGGAAGAGCCCGAAGTCGGCCAGTTTCGGCAGGCTGGACCGTAAGGCCGGCCCCAAGGACAAGACCATCTCGCTGACGCGGGGCGATGCCGGGCCCATCAAGCCGGAACTGGCGGGCCCGATTCCCAAGGGCGTCACCGCCTCGATCGAGGAGATCGAGGCCGGCGAACGGTACGCGTTGAACGTCACGGTGGACGCGGCCCAGTCCAACGGCCCGGTGAAGGGCAACCTGAAAATCCGAACCGGCGTAGCCGAGTCGCCCGAGACGAGCATTCGCGTGTACGCGACCGTCCCGGCGCGGGTCGAGGCGGTTCCGCGAACCTTCTCGGTGCCCAGGGATAAGTCGGTGGACCAGCAGGTTCCCGTGAATTTCCGGTGGAGCGATGGGCGACCCGACAAGCTGGTGGCAGCCACACCCAATGACCCTAACCTCGAGGCTCTGGTCGAGGAAGTCGACGGGCGGCAGCGGGTAGTTCTCCGCGTACCCGCGGGATACAGGCCCACGGGTGGCCGCCACTTCGTGACGGTGACCACCGACGACGAATCGTTCAAGAGTTTCCAGGTTCCCATACGGTACGCCGGTATCGGGCGGCAGTTCCGGCCGCAACCCGTCACCAGAAAACCGGGTGCCAGCAAACGGCGGGCAACCGTGGGCGCCGCTGCGACGCGCTCCATGACCGGGCGGGGAGCCAGCACCAAGGCGGGCAATGCCAAACAACCGGCGGGCCAGCCCTCAGAGAAATCGCCGGAGCCACCGGCCTCGCCCAGTCCCTGACGGCGGGCCCTGACAAGAAATGACAAAACCGGCGAGGAGGCTTGTTTGTCCTCGCCTGCCGGGCCGGCGCCGGAACTTCCGGCGCCGGCCCGGTGACTGCGCATGGCACAAACTGGGCGCCTGGATTTGACAATCGGTAAACTCGGTGTATGCTTTAGTAGCCGATAAAAACTGCGGTTGCCGGGCAGCGCCGCCTGTCGGATTACCGTAAGCAGCAATTCATCAGATCATTCATTTTCATCCTTGGCCCGATGTAGTGCAGGCCCGGCACTGAGCAAGACGGTGACGGTGACGTCGCCGGTCAACGCCCCTGATGTGTGTCGCGATGCGGCGCATCGGGTGGTGCGCGAGGCGTGCGCGCGGCCGAACACCGGCCACTTGGCTCGTTGGACGGAATCCTACACTTTGGGTGTAAGATCTCGCTCCGCCGGGCGACAAGTGAGTAGAGAAATCGGGCGATGAGTTAGTGCGGCGCTTGACAGGAATCGTCAGTGCCGGGTCGTCTGCGCAACGAACGTAACAGACGGAACTGGCACTCGCCAAAGAGACCAGGTTTGGATTGCGACGGACAGCATTTGACAGTCAGCTATCGGGTCGAGGCTGCGGCCTCGCGCCGTCTCTGAGGGTGTCAGCCTGAAGCGGGGAGCCAACTGCTCCGGGTGATACGAAACCAGCGAGGCGGCCGAGGTTCGCAACTCCCCCCGCGGCCCCACCCGACTCGCGCAACAAGACGGGCAGTTCCCGGCCCGCCGGCGCGGCGAGCACGGTCCAACTCGACACGTTGGACCGTGCTTCGTTTTACCCGGGATGTTCGGCGACCGCTCAGGAGTGGCTCGGCCAAGACGCTATTCGTCGGCCGGGTCGCCGCCGGCATCCTCTTCCGGCGGTAGCGGCGTCTCCGCCCCATCCTCAGGCTGCCCGGGCGATACCGAGCCATCGTCCTCATCTGCCGTAGAGCCGTTCGGCACCTCTGTGGCAATCTTGGCCACCGCCACGACGCGGTCGCCCTCGTCCGGGCGGATTAGGCGCACGCCCTGGGTGGCCCGGCCGATCTCGCGAATCTGGGTCAGGTCGGTCCGCAGCATGATCCCGCTGGCGGTGATAATCATCAGCTCGTCATCGTCACGGACCGCCTTCAAGGCCACGACCTTGCCGTTGCGGTCGGTGGTCTTGATGTTGATCACACCCTTGCCGCCGCGCTTGGTCAGGCGATATTCGTCGATGCCGGTGCGCTTGCCGTAGCCGTTCTCGCAGACCGTCAGCACGCTGGCGCCGGGCTGGATGGCGATCATATCGACCACGAGGTCGTCGCGTTCCAGCGTCATGCCGCGGACGCCGCGCGCGCCGCGCCCCATGGCCCGCACGTCGTCCTCGCTGAAGCGAACTGCCATACCACTCTGCGAGCCGAGCACGACCTCGTCCCGGCCGCCGGTCATCTCCACGCCGATCAGGGTGTCGTCCGGATCGAGCGTGATGGCGATGATCCCGCTGGGCCGGGGGCGGCTGAAGGCCCCCATCGGCGTCTTCTTGACCGTGCCCTTGGCGGTGGCGAAGAAGACGAAGGTCTCCTCGAACTCCCGGACCGGCAGAACCTCACACAGCTTTTCGTTGGGCTGCATCCGCAGCAGGTTGACGATCGACCGGCCCCGTGCCGTGCGGGCCTGCGAGGGAAGGTCAAACACCCGCGACCAGTACACGCGGCCGCGGTTGCTGAAGAACAGCAGGTAGTCATGCGTGCTGACTACGAAGAGGTGTTCGAGGAAGTCGCCTTCCTTGGTGTCTCCGCCGCGGATGCCCCGCCCGCCCCGGCCCTGCTTGCGGTAGGTGCCGGCATCGACACGCTTGATGTACCCGTTGTGCGAGATGGTCACCACCACCTGCTCGTCGGGGATGAGCTCCTCGATGGCAAAATCGCCGACCTCCTCGACGATCTCGGTGCGGCGCGGCGTGCCGTACTTCTCCTTCATCTCGTAGAGGTCTTCGCGGATGATGTCCAGCACCAGGGCTTCGTCGCGGAGGATGGCTTCGTAGCCCTCGATCTCGTCGACCAGGGCGGAGTAGTCGTTGGCCAGCTTGGTTACCTCGAGCCCGGTGAGCTTCTGCAACTGCATCGACAGAATGGCGCCGGCCTGCACGGCTGTCAGGTTCTGGGGCGAGCCGCCGGCCCGCTTGACGAATCGCTCCGGCAAGAGGCGGCGGAGGGTCTGATCTTCGGTCAGGCGAAGCTCGCGGGCCATCAACCGTTCCTTGGCAGTCGGCGGATCCGGAGATTCTTTGATGAGCTTAATGATCTCGTCGATGTCGCCCACCGCCAGGATGAGTCCCTCGAGTATGTGCGCTTTCTGCCGGGCACGCCGCAGCAGGAACTTGGTCCGGCGCTTGATTACCTCGCGCCGGTGATCGACGTAGATGCGGATCAGATCCTTGAGGGGCAGGGTCTTGGGCTGGCGATTAACCAGGGCGATGTTCATGATCGAGAAGTTGCTCTGGAGCGGCGTGAACTTGTAGAGTTGGTTGATGATCACGTCCTCGTTGGCGTCCTTGCGGAGGTCCACCTCGATGCGAACCGGGTTCTTGCGGTCGGACGCGTCGTTGACGGAGGCCACATCGCGAATCTGGCCGCTCTTGACGCAGGCGGCGATCTTCTCGGTGATGGTGCTGCGAAGAATCTGGTAGGGAATCTCCGTGATGACGATGGTCTTCTTGCCGCCGCGCCCTTCCTCGACGTGCAGTTTGGCGCGGAGTTTGATGGCGCCCCGCCCGGTGGTGTACGCATCCAGGATGCCGCGGCGGCCGCAAATCTGCCCCCCGGTCGGAAAGTCCGGCGAAGGGATGATCTTCATCAGCTCGGCCAGGCCGAGGTCGGGGTTGTCGATCACGGCCACGATGGCGTCGCAGACCTCGCCCAGGTTGTGCGGCGGCAGGTTGGTGGCCATTCCCACGGCGATACCCATCGACCCGTTGACCAGCAGGTTAGGGAACTTGCTGGGCAGCACGGTGGGCTCGTCTCGCAGGCTGTCGAAGGTGGCTTCAAAGGGCAC
Source organism: Phycisphaerae bacterium (assembly GCA_028277545.1). Lineage (GTDB taxonomy): Bacteria > Planctomycetota > Phycisphaerae > UBA1845 > UBA1845 > JANQGB01. The sequence continues at coordinate 5,675 of JANQGB010000598.1, forward strand.
GGTGTCGTATTCGAGGTCGGCCAGCATCTCGGTTGCCACGGCCTTCATGCGAGCCTCGGTATAGCGCATGGCGGCCGGAGGGTCGCCGTCCATCGAGCCGAAGTTGCCCTGAGCATCGATGAGGGGGGCGCGCATGTTCCAGCCTTGGCCCATGCGGACCAGCGTGGGGTAGATCGCGGAGTCTCCGTGGGGGTGGTACTTACCCATGCACTCGCCCACGATGGTGGCGCATTTGCGGTGGCCGCCCCGCGGGCTGAGCTTGAGATCGTTCATTGCCACCAGGATCCGCCGCTGCGAGGGCTTGAGGCCGTCCCGCGCGTCCGGCAGCGCCCGCGACATGATTACGCTCATCGCGTAGGTCAGGTACGAGTCCTGCATCTCCTCGATGATGGGGAGATCCTCAATCCGTTCTTGGGGGGCGTCCGACATCAATGCCTCCTGCTTCAGGGCACTCCATAAGCCAGACGGCATTCTAACCGCAGTTCGCGGTATCCGCACGTCCCGCTGGAGGCAGCGAGCCTTTGCGTCATAGAGGCGCCGCACAGCTTGTTTGGACAGTGATGGCCCGGTGCCCTGGGCGGCGGAATCGCGGATATCAGCAGGCTGTCAGGAGGGGTCTGGAGGCGAGTCAACTTCACGCAGCCGCCGTTGCTCGGCTTGCAGGCCCTCGATCACCGGGCGGAAGGTTTCGGCGTTCCGGGGGTCGGCGTCCGCCAGGCACTGGTGCGCCTGCAGCACCATGTCGGCCAGCACCGCGCGGTCGCTTTCCTCGCCGGTGAGTTCCGTCCAGTTGGTGGGTGGATCCGGCAAGGACGTGCAAGTATCGAACAGGGTGAGCACGTGCATACGCTCCAGTGCCTCCACCACGGGCGGACTGGGGTTGAGCAGGTGTACCGCGGGCCCGGGCGGGTCGGTCTTCTCCCGTGCCTGGGCCAGGAGCATCCCTGTGAACGTGCTGTCGATAGATGCTGCTTCGGAGAGGTCGAAATACAGGTCGTCGGCGTCACTGGATTTGAGATTTGCGAGACAGGGCTTTATGACCTTGCAGGCCGCCAGCGTGCACAGCCCCACAGGGCGAATGACTATCGCAGCGCCGCTGCACCCAACATGCACGGGTATTTTCGTTCCACCGGCCATGGCTACTAATCCGAGATGAGGTCAGGCTCCGAACCACCTACAGCGTAGACACCGCGAGGCCATTGGTCAATACGTCCCACGCGGCCGGTGTGGAACAGGGCTCAAGGCAGAGCTGCGGACATGGGCGTGGCGGCGGAAGGGCTGGGCAAGCGACGAGTTGACGCCCGCTCACGCTGTCGGCGGCCGTGGCGCCATGATCTGAACTTACCGGTCCTGTGCTGCGTTCCTGGTGCAGTGCCTCAGAGTTGCCGGCAGCTTCAGTCAACTCGTATAGGCTGCGCCGCCGACGTTCGGACGTCAGCGCGCCGAAAGCTGCGCGGCTTGTTACGAGCCAGTACGCACGAGGCGCTGCGGCAGGGTAACGTCCGCTCGTATTCGACGGTGGCGCAGGTGGCGAGCAACTCGCCGGGCAGGCGCGCGACTTCGACGAAAGCGCATTTGGCGTACATGCACCGGGCCGGCGTCCACAATACCTGGCGCCAGAATACGGCACGCCCTCACGCCGCCCCGGGGAGGAGGTACGGCGTGAGAGCATGTTAGCGCCGACGCGCTTGCGGGCAGTGTCGGCCGGTCTTCTATTCCGGAGCGTCCGGCGGTGGCGAATCAGGGCCGCCGTTGGTCTCAACGGCGATGAACTCGACTACGGTGCTGTCGGCCTTACAGACCCTGGCTACCGGTTGGGCGCTCTTGGTCTTCACGTCCACGACGTAGATGGTGTCGTCGATAACCACCACGCCTTTCTGGGGGCACCCCTTCACGTGGGAACTGGCCACAATGCACCCCGACGCCTGCACCACAAGCAGTATCGCCAGAAACCCACAGAGTAAACCGCGCATGACGCACTCCTTTCGATTTCAAGTATGCAAGATAGCGATCGCCCGCCTCAGGACGCCACGCCGACTATCCTGAAGGCGGAAGGTACGCGGCTGGAAACTGTACGCAGGGCTAGACAGGCGCACCTGCGGCGGGTTAGCGGGTCGGTCAAAAAAGTGTGGCGGCCTGGCGCTGGCCGCGGGGAGTGGCGCCTGCGGTTAGCCGCCCGTGAATGCGCCCTGGAAGACGCGAAAGTCGATCAGGTCGACGTCCCCGTCCCAATCGAAGTCGAACACGCCGCAATCAGGATCGGGCAAGCCGCCTGCGGGCGCAGTGAGGCAGCCTGCCACCTCGCCGAAGTCGCCAATATCTACGTCGCCGTCGTCGTCGTAGTCGCCGAGCGCCGCGTATCGCAGCTCCGGCAAGGGCAGCAGGATCACGGGCCTGATACCGTCGTCAACCGTCACCGTGAACCGATCCGTGCCAACTGCCGTCCCCGCAGAGATAGCCACGGAGAGTGTTCCGTCGCCGTGATCCGTTACAGCGCCGATGGCAGAGATTCCGGCGCTGTCGCTGGCGTGGGTAACTGTGAGTGACTGCACCTGGAAGTCGATGGGCTCATCTCGCCAATCCAACAGAGTGATCTCCAAGCTGCCCTGCGCCGCGCCGGTTGGCGGCATCCGGGCCGGCTCGAAGTGAGTCAGCGAGTGAATCGCGTCCGGGCGGCCGTTATGGTTGTTGCGCCAGTTGTCGAAAGCGGTCTGCAACTGGATCACCGGGTCGGTGGCACCGCTGGACTGGTAGACAACGTTGAGCCGCATGAAGTAATCGCCGTCCGCGCAGCCCGAGGCGCTGCACACCGGGTCGTCCGTGTCGCCGGTGCGGGCTACTACCATGCCACCGATGTGTCCGGCCTTGACGAACATGATCGGCGGGCAGCCGCAGTTGGTCGGAAAGGACGGAGAGCAGGAACACCGCCCGTCCCCGCCGGCCAGCCTGGCGGCCTGCATGCCAGCCATGAGCCTGGAGGGGATATCACCGCCGGTGTTGAGGATCGCCGCTTCGATGGCCGGCACAACGCATCCACCGGCCAGAATGTTGCCCTGAACGGCGTAGACCATCGTGCCCGCGCTGCCAGTGACACCGCCCGCCCATTGAATCGTTGAGCCGCCGGTGAAGGTGATCATCCGTCCTTGGGTGTCAGCGATGCCATACTGGCGAGATTGGTGCCCGGAAACGCCCGCCAATATCGAGAGAATCTCGGCCGGCGAAGTCCCGTCGATAAGGTGCTGAAAGATGATGGGCCGGCGAGTTCCGCCGAAGTCACCCGACGCCTGCACGGCCGCGACGCCACGGTCCACCACGACTACTGGCACAATGGCCAGCAGATCATAGCTGGTCAGGCAGGTCACCGTGCCGACGGCCACTTCCCTGGTCTCGCTGTCGGCAATCACGATGGACCAGGTGGCGCTCGCGGGAGAGCCCAGGCCGAGCAGTAGTGACGCAGCCAGCCAACCTCCACGCCGGATCGCAGAGCGTCTCATCTTCCCACCTCCCTGATGCCGTGCTGCGGGTAAACTCACGCACTCCTGGGCGCGTGGGCACGCCGTTCGGCCAAGACCATGGTACAAAAAGGAGGTATCGCGGAACAAGGCAGTCGATGCGCAGAGGCGCCAGTAATGCAGACTGCCAGGTCTGCAGTCACGGCGTGATACCTCGCCGCTGAACGGTCAGCTTTTCAGGAAGTTCCGCAGCACCGTCTGCAGAATCCCGCCGTTGCGGTAGTACTCGACTTCCACCGGCGTATCGACCCGGGCGATGGCCGCAAATGACCTGCCCTTCCCGTCCGGTGCAGTAGCTCGCACCTCTACCTCCTGCATCGGTTCCAGGCTGCCCCGCGGATTGCGGATCTGCAGATCGAACGTCTCGTGTCCGGTGAGTCCGAGCTGCTCGACGCCCTCCCCTGCCCTGAACTGCAAGGGCAGCACCCCCATGCCAACCAGGTTGCTGCGATGAATGCGCTCGAAACTCTCCGCCAGGACAGCCTTGATGCCCAGCAGCAGCGTTCCCTTGGCCGCCCAGTCGCGCGATGAGCCGGTGCCGTATTCCTTGCCTGCCAGGACGATGAGTGGCGTGCCGGCCTCTTTGTATTGCATCGCTGCCGCATAGACCGAGGTCTGTTCGCCCGTGGGCAGGTGGACGGTGATGCCGCCTTCGGTTCCGGGTGCGAGTTGATTACGCAGGCGCACGTTGGCAAACGTGCCGCGGGTCATTACCCGGTCATTACCCCGGCGCGAGCCGTAGCTGTTGAAATCCTGGGGCGTGACCCCCCGCTCCTGCAGGAACAACCCGGCTGGCGCGTCCGGCTTGATGGCACCCGCCGGCGAGATGTGGTCTGTGGTTATCGAATCGCCCACTTTGATCAGGACTCGAGCCCCGGTGATGTCCGCGATCTCACCGGCCTCGGGCGACAAGTCGGCAAAGAACGGCGGATTCTGAATGTAGGTGCTCTCCGGAGACCAGTCATAGGTCTCACCCGTCCCGCCGGAGATCTGGTTCCAGCGCTCGTTCCCGTCAAAGACGTTACCATATTGCTGGTGAAAGCTCTCGGGCTTCACCGCCGCGGACGTGGCGGCGGCAACCTCCTGGTTGGAAGGCCAGATGTCTTTGAGGTAGACCGGTTGACCGTCCGCACCTTCGCCCAGCGCGTCGCACTGCAGGTCGATGTCCACAGTGCCGGCCAGGGCGTAGGCGACCACCAGGGGCGGTGACGCCAGGTAGTTGGCCTTGATCTGGGCGTGCACGCGGCCCTCGAAGTTGCGATTGCCACTTAGCACGGAGGCTGCCACCAGGTCTGTGCCGCTCAAGGCCCGGGACACCGGTTCAGGCAACGGACCGCTGTTGCCTATACAGGTCGTGCAGCCATACCCGACGTTGTGGAAACCGAGCTGGTCCAGATAGGGCGTCAGACCGGCGTCATCGAGGTACTGCGTTACCACCCGCGAACCCGGTGAGAGGCTGGTCTTGACGTACGGTTTGACCGCCAGGCCGCGTTCGGCAGCCTTCTTGGCCAGCAACCCCGCGGCGATCATTACTGACGGGTTCGACGTGTTCGTGCAACTCGTAACCGCGGCGATGACGACCGATCCGTGGCCGATCGTCGACGATTGGAGTGGGTCCTGGACTTCGGCAGTGCGGCCCAGTGCCGCGCCGTCCAGCCCGAAGCCGCGCTGGGCGATGGGCGCTTCGAGCGACCTGCTGAAGGCCATCTTCATCCCCGACAGCGGGATTCGATCCTGCGGGCGCTTGGGTCCCGCCAGAGATGGCTCGACGCTGGCCAGATCCAATTCCAGGACATCGGTGAACTCGGGCTCGGGCGCGCCCTCGGCGCGGAACAGACCCTGTTCCTTGGTGTATCGCTCGACCAGATCCACCTCGTCTTCGGTCCGCCCTGTCTGGCGCAGGTACTCGAGCGTTTCGCCGTCCACAGGACAGAAGCCCATGGTGGCACCGTACTCCGGGCCCATGTTGGCCAGCGTGGCCCGGTCGGCCAAGGACATCGTGGCGTAGCCCGGCCCGTAGTACTCGACGAATTTACCGACCACGCCTTTGGCGCGGAGCATCTCCGTGGCGGTCAGTACCGCGTCCGTGGCGGTAGCACCGTCAGGCAAGCGACCGGTCAGCTTGAGCCCGACAACAGCGGGCGTGAGCATGTATATTGGCTGGCCCAGCATGACCGCTTCCGCCTCGATGCCGCCCACGCCCCAGCCAACGACGCCGAGCCCGTTGATCATCGTCGTGTGACTATCCGTGCCCACCAGCGAATCTGGCATTGCCACGATGCGGCCGTCGATCTTGCGTGCCACGACCACCTTGGCCAGGTACTCGAGATTCACCTGGTGGATGATCCCGGTGGCCGGCGGGACGACGCGAAAGTTGTCGAAGGCGTTCTGTCCCCAGCGCAGAAATTCGTATCGTTCCCGGTTACGCCGGAATTCGATCTCGGCGTTCAGCTCCAGTGCGTCGGACGAGGCGAAGTGATCAACCTGTACCGAGTGATCGATTACGAGATCCACGGGAATCAGCGGGTTGATACGCTTGGGGTCACCGCCCATTCTCTGGAGGGCATCGCGCATGGCGGCCAGATCCACCACGGCTGGCACGCCGGTGAAGTCCTGCAGCAGCACCCTGGCGGGCTTGAACGGCAGTTCATTCTGCCCGGGCGACTCGACCTGCCACCCGGCCAGTCTGGTCACGTCCTCCTCGCGGACGGTGAAGCCGTCGACGTTGCGCAATACCGCCTCCAGCAGCACCCTGATGCTGTAAGGCAGCTTGTCCAGATGCCCGACACCCTGTTTGGCCAGAGCGTCCAGACGGTAGACTTCCACCGTACCGCCACGAGTTTCGAGTGTGGCCTTGGCCCCGAAGGGATTGTCCGCGTTGGTCTTCGTCATAGCTGAACCAGCCCGTTACAGTGTCCTGAATTTGCCGTTGTCTGCTTGTGCGACCCTTTGGCCAGCCTGCGCCCTGGCGGAGGTTGGAGAGGCCCGAGACCGGCACGGCTCCGCCCGAGAACCACCGGCGAGCAGTTCACTATATCGACACCAACACCGCCCCGCAACGGAGGCGATGTTTGCTTGTGGCGCAGCCCCGCAGCGGATAGGTTGCCCGCGATCGAGAGTTGCATAAGGACCAGCGGTATGGGAGACATTCGACCACCTCGGCAGGCCAAGCTGTTTTGCGGGCTGTTGTCCAACGATGCTGATCTGCTGACCGAGGCCCGGCGACGGCTGGGCAGGGAGTTCGGTGGCGTTGACCTAGTCAGCGAGGTCTGGCCTTTCGATACCACGGACTATTATCGCGATGAGATGGGCGACGACATCAAGCGCCAGTTCGTGTTCTTCGAGGAGCTGTTCTCGATCGAACGGCTGGCCGAGGTCAAACGGCAGACCAACGCCCTGGAGCTGCGGTTCTGCGATGACCTGGCGCTGCTGCCCAACGCCCGCCCCGTCAACCTTGACCCGGGTTACCTGACGCTCTCAAAGCTGGTCCTAGCCACCACCAAGGACTACTCGCACCGGCTGTACATCAGAAGCGGTATCTACGCCGAGGTGACGCTGCACTACGAAAACGGCGATTGGCGATCCTGGCCCTGGACCTACCCCGACTACGCCGCGGATACCTACCGCGAGTTCTTCCGCCAGGCTCGGGAAGCTTATAAGACACAGTTGCTCAAGGCATCCGTCTCGTGAGCGGCTGCCTGCGCCGCGAAGCGCCTGGCGAGTCGGGCGACGCCGGCAAGAGGTACAACCAACGAAGCGGGAGAGCAGAATGCTAGTAAGAGCCAGCGTGCTGATTGTGCCCTTGGTCGTCCTGGCCGCTCCCGGCAGGCTACCGTGTTGCCTGGCAAGTCCGGCCAGCACGCAGAAACTCGAGAATCCCTCCACCGGCGTACCCGGCGAGTGGCTGATCGAGGCCGAGCGCAGCCAGTTCGAGCGGACGGCGAGATACGACGAGACCATCGATTATTGCCGCCGGCTGGCTGAGGCGAGTGAATGGATTGAGTACCAGACCTTTGGAAACAGCGGCGAGGGCAGGGCGCTGCCTCTGCTTATCGCTTCAAGTGATGGGGCCTTCACACCGGAAGCCGCCCGGGCTACCGGCAAGCCGATTGTGTTCGCACAGAACTGCATTCACGCCGGCGAGTGTGCCGGCAAAGACGCGTCGCTCATGTTGCTTCGTGACATCGCCATCACCAAGACGCGCAGCGCTTTGCTTGACCACGCCATCCTGCTGGTCAATCCGATTTTCAACGCCGATGGACACGAGCGCTTCGGGCCTTACTCGCGCATCAACCAGAACGGCCCCCAGGAGATGGGCTGGCGCGTAACGTCGCGCAATCTCAACCTCAACCGAGACTACATGAAGGCCGACGCGGTCGAGATGCGGGCCTGGCTGAAGATGTGGAATGCCTGGCGCCCCGACCTGCAGTTCGACAACCACACCACCGACGGCGGCGACTGGCAGTACGACATCACATTCTCGACCGACGCGCACCAGGCGGCGGCTGCACCGGTGGCCAACTGGCTGGAGCAGGTGCTGTTTGCCCAGCTAACTCCAGCGCTAGCGGCTGACGGTCACGTGCCGATGATCTACTTCGGCCTGGTGGATTCCAAAGACCCGGCCATAGGCATCCGCTCGGGCGGATTCGGGCCGCGCTACTCGACCGGCTACGCCGCCATCCGCAACCGCCCCTCAATCCTGGTCGAAAGTCACGCTCTCAAGCCCTACCGCACCCGCGTCATCGGGCACTATAACCTCATGTTGCGCACACTCGAGATTATCGCCAGCAAGCCCCAAGCCCTGCTCGACTCTATCCGACAGGCGGATGCGGAGACCGTTGCCATGGGCTCGGACTACGACCCGGAGGTCAAACTTCCGGTAGCGGTCGGAGGTACGGGCGAGTCAGAACCAATCAACTTCCAGGGGTTCGCGTATCGGCGGGAGCTGAGTGATGTATCCGGCGATGTTCGTATCATCTACGACAACTCCACAGCTCTCGAATTAAAGACAGTCTGGTTCCACAAGACTCGAGTAACGCAGGAAGTCAATCCGCCGCTAGCCTACGTGATCGGCCCGCAGTGGGCGGAGATCATCGACCTTGTCGCCGCGCACGGCCTGCGAGCCGAGCGGTTGACCGAACCGCTCACGGCACTCTTCGAGTCGTACCGGTTCGAAGACGTCAGCTTCCCGAAGAAGCCGTACGAGGGGCGCTTCGAGCCGCGATTCAAGACCGTGCCGATCGTGGAACGCCGTACCTACCCCGCCGGGTCGCTGATTGTCCGACTCGATCAGCCGGACGCCAAGGCGGCCATCTACATGTTCGAGCCGCAGGCGCCAGACTCGCTTGTATCCTGGGGCTTCTTCAACGCAATATTCGAGCAGAAGGAGTACGGCGAACACTACGTGCTGGAGGCGCTGGCCCGCAAGATGCTCAAGAGTGACCCCGCGTTGCGTGAGGAGTTTGAAGACAAGGTGCGAAGCGACCGGGACTTCGCGGCAGATCCGCGAGCCCGGCTGTATTTCTTCTACCGCCGCTCGCCCTACTGGGACGAGCGCCAGAACGTCTACCCCGTAGGACGCCTGACGCATCAGCCGTACGAGCAGACCCAGATCGTGGAGGAGCATTGGCCTGACGGCAGCCTGCGGCTGCGACGTGAAACTCTGCAGCGGCAAGACGGCACCACGCTGTACCACGGGACGTACACTACCTGGCACAAGAACGGCCGGAAATCATACGAAGCCACGTACATCCACGGGAAGATTCACAGCGTCGAGAGGCAGTGGCACCCTAACGGGCGGAAGCAGGCCGAGCAGCATTACAGCCACGGCCAGAGGCATGGACCGCGCACTACCTGGGACCCCGAGGGCAACAAGCGGGGCTACGAGAACTACGCCCACGGCAGGCCCGACGGGACCTGGATAATCTGGACCTCCAGCGGTCAGGTCAAATGGCAGGCCACTTTCAAAGACGGCGTGCCACAACCGTGACAGGCGCACCAGGTGGCCCGCTGTGGCGTCCGATAAACGCCGCGCTCGGTGAGTTACAGGGGCCGAGGCCGGGCGCCCCGGGGGCAACTTACGTTAAATATCTGAAACAGAAGCAGTTATAGCGTCGACCGCCTTCTGGCACCTTGCTGCAAGTGCTCGTTTCTGCTACCATCGGCGATACTGGTCAGGTTGTGCGCGGACAGGCCGAACGCACCCGACCACTCTCGAGCACGGCCCGACCCGGGTCACCTGCCTGTAGGAGGGAATACATGAAGTCCTCGACGATTGTCGCAGTTTTGGCAATAGTTGTGATCGGCGCCATCGCGGCGCCTGTACCTGCTCAGGAGTTCCACTCCGAGAAGGACGTGGCCAAGGCGCCGGAAAAAGAGCAACGAGCCGCCGGCCACCACGAGGTCCCCAATGACGCCTACCGTCCAGCGCCGCGGGCCGATCGTTCGACCACTCCCGGACGGATTGTCAGCCGCAACGACTACGTCAGCGTCCAGGTCAACGTGGATGCCGAAGGCAACAACATCGTTGGCGACGCCGCCAACGAGCCCTCCATCGCCGTAAGCCCGGTCGACCCGACCAGCATGGTCATCGGCTGGCGGCAATTCGACACCATCAGCAGTGACTTTCGCCAGGCAGGCTACGGCTACACCGCCGACGGCGGACTTTCCTGGACATTCCCCGGCGTGATCGAGCCCGGCGTGTTCCGGTCCGACCCGGTGCTGGACGCCGATGCCGCGGGCAACTTCTACTACAACAGCCTTACCGCCAATACCGGCCACACCGACTTCTGGTGCCACGTGTATATCTCCGGCGACGGCGGGGCCACCTTCGACGCCGGTCATTATGCCTGGGGTGGTGACAAGCAGTGGCAAGTGATCGACACGACGGACGGTATCGGCCAGGGCAACATCTACGCGACCTGGAACCAGGTGTTCAGCACCTGCAGCGGGAACTTCACCCGCTCGACCGACGGCGGGATGACCTTCGAGCCCTGCTCCACCGTAGCCGGCAGTCCTTACTGGGGCACCATGGCGGTCGGGCCCGACGGCGAGCTTTACGTAAGCGGGCAGGGCTTTCTGGTGGCCAAGTCCAGCAACGCCCAGGACCCCGCCCAGAGTGTGCAATGGGATTTCTCCACCTCGGTCAGCCTGGGCGGTAGCATTCAGTACTCGGTGGGGCCGAATCCGGGCGGCCTGCTAGGTCAGGCCTGGATCGCGGTGGATCACTCCGACGGCCCCAGTCGCGGCAACGTTTATCTGCTCTGCTCAGTGGACCCGCCCGGCGCCGACCCCATGGACGTGATGTTCTCCCGCAGCACGGACGGCGGCGTGACCTGGAGCCCGCCGGTCCGGGTCAACCAGGACCCCAGCGGCGCCTGGCAGTGGTTCGGCACCATGTCCGTGGCGCCCAACGGCCGCATCGACGTCATCTGGAACGACACGCGCGACGACCCCGGGGGCTACGATTCGGAAGTCTACTACTCGTACTCGACCGATACCGGTCTAACCTGGTCGCCGGGCGTGTCCATGACGCCCTCCTACGATCCACATATCGGCTGGCCTATCCAGAACAAGATGGGCGACTACTACGACATGATCTCCGACGACTTCGGCGCCGACCTGGCCTACGCCGCAACTTTTAACGGCGAGCAGGACGTTTATTACCTGCGAATCGGAGATCCCAAGTGCCCAGAGGCCGGCATGGTGCGTCTCGATCGGCCCAAGTACGCGTGCGAGAGCACCGCCGAAATTCAGGTGCTTGACTGCGGCCTGAACACCGACGACGGGCTGGTTGAGCAGGTGGTGGTGGACGTCACTTCGGACGCCGAACCCGGGGGCGAGCCCGTCACGCTTACCGAAACCGGCCCGACGACGGCTATTTTTGAAGGCTCGCTCACTCTCAGCGAGACCGACGCGGCGGGCGTGCTTTGGGTGGCTCCTGGTGACACCGTCACCGTTACCTACATCGACGCGGACGACGGCGAAGGCGGAATAGACGTGATTGTCGCCGAGATCGCTGCGGTGGACTGCACCGAACCGGTGATTACGAACGTCCAGACCACCGACATCGGTCCGTTCGACGCGACGGTCACCTTCGATACGGACGAGCCGGCAGCCGGCACCGTCCGCTACGGTGTATCCTGCGCTGAGCTCAGCGACTCGGCCGCAGCCAGCGGATTCGAGATCAGCCACGCCGTGCGGGCCACAGGACTGAGCGAGAACAGCACCTACTTCTACGCCGTGGACGCCGAGGATGAGGCGGGCAATGCCGCTACGGACGACAATGGCGGAGAGTGCTACACCTTCAACACGTCGGACATTCCGCTCTACTTCACCGAACTGTTCGAGACGGACAACGACCTGGACAACATCAGCCTCACCTTCGTGCCCAACGGTTCGGCAGACTTCTACGACGGCTGCTCCTACCCCATTACCGAGTTGCCGACCGATCCGGCCGGCGGTACGACCATCAGCCTGTCCGATGACGACAGTGAGCTGATCACCCTGACCGATGGTGCCAGCGTATGGCTCTACGGAGAATCCTATACCGGCGTCTACGCCGGCAGCAACGGGTACCTCACCCTGGGTGGCAGCGACACCGACTACACCGAGACCCTGGAGGACCACTTCGACATGCCTCGGATCGCGGGCGTGTTTGACGATATGAACCCCTCCGGCAGCGGCACGGTGAGCTATAAGCAGCTATCCGACCGGCTGGCGGTGACCTACGAAAGCGTGCCCGAGTACAGCACGAGCAACAGCAACACCTTCCAGTTCGTGCTCTACTTCGACGGGACCATCGAGATCAACTACCTGTCCGTGGCCATAGCCGACGGCATAGCAGGTCTGTCCGAGGGCACCGGCGTACCGCCCGCATTCTACGAGAACGACCTCTCGGCCCTGGGCTCCTGCGGCCCGCGGCCGCCCACGGCTCAAAGCCAGTTCCTGACTACGCCGGTATCCACGCCGGTGGACGTCACCCTGGTAGCCACCGACGACGGCCTGCCCGAGCCGCCGGCCCTGACCTATCACGTGGTCTCCCTGCCGGCCAACGGCTCGCTGAGCGAACCGGGCGTCGGAGCCATCACCGCGGTGCCCTACGACTTGTCCGGTGACCAGGTGCTCTACACCCCGGACTTCGGCTACAACGGCCTGGACGAGTTCATGTTCGTGGCCAACGACGGCGGCGTGCCCCCCGAGGGTGGCGACTCCAACAACGGCGTCATCACAATCGAGGTCGGCGGTCCGCAGCCGGTCATAAGTTTCCCCATGGATACCGATCCTGGTTGGGACGTCGAAGGCCAGTGGGCCTTCGGTCAGCCCACCGGCGGCGGGACTCACGAGGGCGATCCGACCAGTGGTTACACTGGCGACAACGTCTACGGCTACAACCT
>JANQGB010000641.1 GCA_028277545.1 Phycisphaerae bacterium
GCGTGACCTCGACACTGGCCCCGCAGTGCTCCGGGTAGACGCGATCGACAACCAGGCGGTAAGAACCGCCATCTCGGGCCCTGCCTGAGAGACGATCGCCGCGTTGAATCCCGTCGGCCTCACCCAGCGACACCAGGGCATACCGCCCTTCCAGACGGAAGATAGTTCCGTAACCTGCCGGGCCGGTTGGTGAGGCCGGGCGCCGCACGGCAATGTCGCCAGCACGAACCGCCGACCTGCTGAAGGAGGAGACCACCTCCGCCCGGGCCTTTGCAGAGTCAACTGAAATCACTCGGGCGAACGCGACGTAGCCGGTTCCACGGAAGACGTCCAGACGATCGCCTATGGCCAGGCCCGCGGCCGGCAGGTTGCCCAGGTCCACCACTGTGCCCCGCTCGCCGTCGGTCGCGCCGGTCACCGTCGCCCGTAACCGGCCAGCCGGACCGTCTCCGGCGACAGTCGGGTCGTGATCGCCTGCGAACTCGATGCAGGGCGGCAGCACCCGCGCCAGTCGCTGCACGAGATGGCGGGACACAACCTGCGCTGTCCCCCTGGATGGGACGCTCCACTCCAGCCAATCCAGTCGGGCGACCGCACGCCCCCCCTTGGTGGACTCGATGGCCCCGGAAGCGGCGACCTCATCACCGACCAGCACGAACACCCGGTCGCCCGGCCCCAAATCGGGCTGGCCAGCGAGATCAACTCGCAGGACGTCCCGCGACTCGGGGTCCATCTGGTAATCAAGCGGAGTTAGGAGCGAAGGCTCAGCCCGGGCGACAGTCGGCAACAGGAACGCGCAGCAGAGAGCCCAGGAGGTACTAAACTGACTCTCGACAGCCAACCGCCGCACGGCGTGGAGGCTGCCGGAGGAATCTAGCCTGCCGCCGTTCATTGCGGCGTAGTCTACGATCGACCCGGCGGCGGCGGTAGGCGGACACGCCCCAGAAAGTCAGGCCATAGAACACGCCGCCGGCCAGCACGCCCACGATCATGCAGCCCAGCCAGAGTTCGACGCCCAAACTGAATAGCTGGGAGACGAAGTTCTGCCAGAAGCTCCACTCGAATATATGCGGCCATACTTCACTGACGCCGGCCGCCGCCATTCGATCCATCGCCGCGTGGACGTTGGCCGGGCCGCCGTTTGGAAGAATTCCCGCTCCGAGCTTCCAGCAATAGTAATAGATCGGGGCGGCGGTGAATGGATTGGTGATCCAGACCAGGGGGATGCAGACCGCCTTGTTGGCTCGAAAGGCCGCGGCAATAGCCAGGGCGAGCACGGTGTGCAGCCCCAGCAGCGGCGAGAACGCTACCAGGGTGGCAATGGCCACACCCAGCGCGATACGGTGCGGCGTGTCATCGGCGTGCAAGACCCGATGAAAGATGAACCTGCGAGCGTGTTTCCATAGACCGGACACTTCGTCCACACCTCGTTGCTTCGTGCTCCCCAACAATGCGCAGAGCACATGAGTGTAGCAAAGTAGATGCCAAGAGTCTGCGCATTATGTCGGTCAAATCGACGCGCCGGCTGGCCTAAGGATTTGGAAAATAGCCAGACTGGTCGGTTTTTGTCGTGGCCTTGGCCGAGGCAGCGACCACATCGTCGGGCGTGATGGCCGTCATGCACCTGTGATCGTATCGGCACTGGCTGAGACGGCGGAGGTAGCAGGGCACGCACGAGAATTCCGCCTGCAGCACCCGGGCGTTCGGCCCGTAGGCGCCGGTTCGAGCAGGATTGGTCGGACCGAGAATCGAGACCAGCGGCACGCCCAGCGCGGACGCCACGTGCATGGGGGCGGAATCGTGGCAGATCACCACCGAAGCCCGCTCCAGGACCGCCGCCAGCTCGCGCAGCGTGGTCCGCCCGGCCAGGTTAGCGGGCGGACTGGAGCAGTGGTCAGCCACCTGGCTGCAGATGTCCGCTTCGTCCGGCCCTGCCAGCAGGACCGACTTCAGCCCCTGTTGCCTCTCGAGTTCGTCCACGACCACGCCGAATCGCTCGGTCGACCAGCGCTTGGTGTCCCAGCGAGCGCCCGGGAGGATAGCGGCGAAGGCAGCGTCGTGGCCCAGGCCAGCATCCGCCAGGAGAACGCGGGCCCGCTCCCGCTCGGCGGCAGTGACAGCCAGGTCAAATGTAATGGGAACATCCTCGAAGCCGAGCATCCGGGAGACGAGATAGTTGCGATCGACGGCATGGGTGGTCTCGGCGTCGGCCTTGAGGTGATGCGTGTAGAAGACCCAGGCGCCCTCGCGGGCCGCCCGAAAGCCGAGCCGCACCGGGGCAGCCGTCGCGGCCGCCATCAGGCCGCTGCGGAACAGACCCTGGAGGTCGACGACCAGATCGTATCTCCGGCGGTTGAGTCTACGTACGAAGCCCGCAAACTCCAGCGCGATACGGGGATCGCGGAGCATCCGCCCGTAACGTTTGCGGTCGAAGCGGATCACCTCGGTGACGTCGGGGTGTCCCTCCACCAGCGGCGCGAACGAGTTGCCTGCCAGCCAGTCGATGACAGCCCGGGGATATCGGCGGCGCAAGCCGTGCAACACCGGCAGCGCGTGGACCAGGTCGCCCAGCGAACTCGGCTTGATCAACAGGACCCGCTCGAACTCCCGGCCGGACAGCGGCGACGACTTGTCCGACGAACGGTTCATCCATCTCCCTGCGAAGAAAACGGCACCCAGGTGTGGGTGCCGTCCAGGATCTCACACGGACCGAACCGCGACTTGTAGTTCATCTTGGCGCATTTCGCTACGTAGTAGCCTAGATAATAGCGGGCGATTCCCCTGCGCCGGCAGTAGTCGATCTCCCAGAGAGCTGCGTACGTTCCGGGACTGCGGCGGGCGTGCTCCGGCCCGAAGTAGACGTAGACCGAGCTGAGCGCGGCTCGCGACCGATCGACGATACTCACCGCCACCAAACGCTCCTGCAGGCGGTAGCAGATTTCGAGCGTGTGTACGGGCGAGGAGTAGAGAAAGTCCTCCATGGCAGCCCGGTCACGGTCCATGGTGTTGTCGTGCTGGTAGTCGAGGTAGGCCACGTAGAGGCGGTGTTTCTCGTCGGTTGGATCCGGGCGGCCGATCTCTACCCGGAGATCGCGGTTGATCCGGCGGACGCGACGCTGCGAACGGCTGGGGGCAAAGTCGCCGGTGGAGACGCGCAGCGGGAGGCAGGCCTGGCAGGCAGAGCACACCGGGCGAAAGAGCACGTGGCCGCTTCGCCGGAAGCCTCGATCCATCAAGGCGTGATACATCTCGGGGGACAAGCGGTCGGCCTGGAAGCCCTCGAACCTGGCTGACAGATCAGGCAGGTAGGGGCAGTCGTGCTCCGGGCTGGCGGGCAGGTCCTCGTCCCGCAGGAATTCGTCCACCATGGCCCGCAAGAGATTGTCGTCGTCGTACCTCATGACCGGGCGACAATGGTAACCGACTCAGCCCGGCGGAAGAAACAGGCCGGGTCGAATCGCCTCGACCAGCAGGATCATGGCCGGCGGCAGAAAGATGCCCGGTAACATGTTGGCTACGGGAATCTTCTTGATCTCCAGGATCAGCAGGGCGTTGGCCAGCAGCACGATGCCGCCGACCACGTTCATCATCTCGCGTGAGAGTTCGGGCAGGCCGTCGGCACCGTAATGAAACGCAACGGTCAACCCGCCCTGGAAAACCAGCACGGTGAGAATGCTGCCGGCCACTCCAGATCCCAACGAGGCGGTCAGGGCCAACGCGCAGAACCCGTCCAGGACCGCCTTGACGTAGAGCAGGCTGGGGTCGAAGCGCGTGCCGTTGTTCAGACAGCCCAGTAGTGTCAAGGGTCCGACACAGAAGATGACGCTGGCAGTGAGGAAGCCCTCGGCGAAGTGACCGGCCTCGCCCTTTGCTCCGAGCTTGGCATGTATAAGGCTGCCCAGGGACTCGAGACGCTCGTGGAGTCGCAGCCAGGTGCCCGCCAGGCTGCCGATCAGCAGCGAGCCGATGGTCACCATGCCCAGGCGGGCACCGAACGTCGTGCCGGCATCAACCAGCGGCCGGTACTCGCCTACCAGCCGCCCCAGGATCACGACCGAGGCCTCGATGCCCAGCACGATGGTGACCAGGCCCAGACCATCGAGCACGATCCGGCGGTAGCGCTCCGGCAGCTTGCCGCCGGCGTACAGACCGATCGTGCAGCCAACCACCACCGTGGCCGCGTTGACGACTGTACCGTTGAGCATCGACCACCAGGACATCGCCCGATCCTCCCACCGCGATGAGGCGAGCAACGTAGCCAAACCATACCGGGTGGTCAAATGGAGCGACGCGCACGTCGCCTCCCGCCGCCAAGGCAGGCGCTGACTCAGGGTGCACGGTATCGGCTCCGGTGCCCGATGGAGAGCACTCAACGCCGACCTCTCAGCCGTTAAGTGACGCGGCAGGGCACCATCCGTGCATGGCGCATCAAGGTGTGTTCTGCCGGCTGCGCCGTCGTCCCGCGTGGCAGGAGACGGCTATCAGGCCGGCGCCTTGTCGATCCGATCGCGGCCGCCCATGTACTTGCGGAGAGCTTGCGGTATGGTCACGCTGCCGTCCGCGTTCTGGTGCAATTCGAGCAGCGGAATGAGCACCCGCGGCGAGGCGATCACGGTGTTGTTCAGCGTGTGGCAGAAGCGGACCTTGCGGTTCTTGTCGCGGTAGCGCAGCTTGAGCCTGCGGGCCTGGAATTCGTGGAAGCGAGAGGCGGAGTGCGTCTCGCCGTAGCTTTCGCGCGAGGGCATCCAGGTTTCGATGTCGAACTTCTGCACCTGTCCCTGGCCCAGATCGCCGGAGCAGACGTTGACCACGCGATAGGGAAGCTCCAGCGCCTGAACCACGTCCTCGGCGTTCTGCAGAATCTCGGCGTGGTGCTGCTGGCTGACCTGCTCGTCGTTGCGACAGATGATGACCTGCTCGACCTTGTCGAACAGGTGGATGCGGTACAGGCCATAGGTGTCTTTACCGCCCGCCCCCGCCTCGCGCCGGAAGCAGGTGCTGGTGGCCACCATCTTCAGCGGCAACTCCGCCTCGTCGAGAATCTCGTCGCCGCGATAGGCGGTCAGCGGTACCTCGGCGGTGCCGACCAGCGACAGGGCATCCCGCTCGCAGAGGTAGGCCTGATCGCGCCCCACCGGGAAGTAGCCCGTGCCGTACATGACGTCCTCGCGCACCAGCACGGGCACGGTCATGGGGCAGAAGCCGCGCTCGACCATCAGGTCCAGCGCCAGCCGCAGGACGGCCTGGTGGAGCAGGGCCCCGTCGCCGCGCAGGACGTAGTTTCTGGTACCCGCCAGGCGCACGCCACGCTCGATGTCGATGATGCCCAGCT
>JANQGB010000569.1 GCA_028277545.1 Phycisphaerae bacterium
GAGCTGCGCCGACAGTGGCTCGAGGAGGCCCGGCAGACGGGTGACGGGGACACCTACGCCGGGAAGCGTGGCACCCAGCGCTTCACGTGGCGTGCTCCGCTTGATGTGCGCGTGAGCCCGGGAGGCATGAACACCGAAACTCACTTGGCCCAGGCGTGTGACATATCTGCGCACGGCATCAGATTCTGCTGCAAGCAGCCCGTCGAGCCGCTGACCGAGGTCGAGGTCTTTGTTACGGGTGAGTCACTTGGCGTAAGGGCCATGGTCAGGCACTGCACGCCCACTATCAGCGGCTTCCTCGTCGGGACCGACTTCCTGGACTAGCATCGTGCCGCAAGGCTGCCGGGTCGTAACGAGCCGCGAACTTCAGTTCGCGCGGACGACCCAGCGCCGACGACGCAGCCTATACGCGTCAGTTGAAGAAGCCGGACGCTTTGCTGCACATCCCTGGCTCACTGCCGTGAACCATCACAAGCTGAGCGCAGCGGCGAATGCCTGGCGCCGGCCAAGTCCATGGCGCCTAAATGCCATACTTGCGTCGCTTGTTGTAGTAGGTGCGCCGGGACAGACCCAGCTTGCGGGCCAGGTCGGTGCTGGTTCCCTTGGTACGCTGTATGGCGCCGGACAGGACCTGCCGCTCGCACTCGGCGACGAAGTCGGGCAGGGTGACCTTGCCCTGGTCGATCAGCCGGCAGACGCTCTCCACCAGTTCCCGCGGGAAGATCGGTCTTTCGCCGTTAGCGTGGCTGCTTCGCAAGGTCTCGGGCAGGTCAGCAAGGCGAATCTCGTCGCCGGAGGTCTTCAGGGCCAGGATGCGGCGAACGGTGTTCTCCAACTCGCGGACGTTGCCCTCCAGGGCGCAGTTCGTCAGGAACTCGCACACGCGGGGATCAACAGCAACGATCTCGTGTCCGTAGTGATTGGCGTACTTACGGATGAAGTGCGAAAGCAGTGCGGCTACGTCCTCCGGACGCTCCCGCAACGGCGGCACCTGGATCGAGATGACGTTAAGCCGCTGGTAAAGATCGAGTCTGAACTTCCGCCGGTCGACGAGCTTTCGCAGGGGCTGATTCGTTGCAGCCAGCACTCGCACGTCAACTGCTTCCTCGACATCGGCACCCACCGGCAGGATGAGTCCCTCCTGGAGCACGCGGAGCAGCTTTGGCTGCAAGGCCAGCTCCAACTCGCCAATCTCATCAAGCAGGATCACTCCCCGATCGGCCGAGCGGAAATATCCCGCTCGCGTGGTGGTGGCGCCGGTGTAGGCGCCTTTGACGTGCCCGAACAAGGCACTCTCGGCCAGAGTGCCGGTGATCGCGGCACAGTTGACCGTAAGCATCGGCTTCGCGCTACGCTTGGGGTCCAGCCGGTGGATGAGTTCGGCCAGCAACTGCTTGCCAGTGCCGGACTCGCCATGGATGAGCACCGGGGCGTCCGAAATCTGCGCCGCCCGTGCGGCCTGAGAGACAACGTCGGACATGGCCCGGCTCTGGGCGACGATACCGGTCTGGTCGGCAGTCAGATTCGTATGCATCGACCGGGCTGCGGACACCTGCCGCTCGAAGCGCTGCCGGGCCTGGGAAAGTCGCCTGGACAGGGCGTCGGCATCGACCCGTCCGCCGCGAACCTCCAGGAAGTCGTTGGCCCCGTTCTGGATCGCGTGGCAACAACTCTCCAGATCCGCAGCGTCAGGTGTCAGCAGGATAATCTGGGACATCGTTGAGGCCCGGCGAAGCGCGGAAATAGTCTGCAACACGCTGGAGTCAAACCAGTCGCATTGCCGGAAGTCGTTGCCCACCACGACGACGGGGAAGACGGCTTCCGTAGTGGCCACGCTGACGGCCTCGACCGGGTCGGCGATCCAGCGCACATCTTGACCTAGACGCGACGCGGCCTCAGCCATCGCGGCGGCTGTCTCGTTCTCGGGATGGACGAAGAGCAACCGGTCGGTTGCCCCCTGACCTGGGTGCAAGGCCTCTCTCTCTCCCACCTGATTCCGAACCCCGCCGCGGTTTCCCGCGGCTCGGGTAGGGGCTTTTCCCTATGCCCCTCACCTCTCTCGCGGGCCATTGTAGCAAATCCGGTGCGGCCAGTGGACGATAAAATCGCGTCAAAGCCGCACTTTGTGCGTTTTTTTACGTTTTTGGTGGTTACAGTATGCCCAACTTCCGCAGCGGGCAGACCCTGGGCTGCTTGGAAACCGAAGAGGACGCAGCAGTACTGTAATTTGGCCGCAGGCAACCACCCATTGGGACCAAGACGCCTGCCCCAACCTGGCAAGATCGGGGGGGTATGGTCGCCCGCAGGCGGTCGCGCAGGCCAGGCCGGCGAGCCAGGGGCCACCACTGTGGCCTACAGATCGGGCCAGGCGGATGCCGGCTGTCGAGGTCTTGCAACCGATACGGGCTGCGGATAGCGTGCCAGCCAAAACGTCGGGAGACCCATCATCCATGGCCAACACAACGCAAGACCTCGACCAGTTGTGCATCGACACCATCCGCACGCTCAGCATCGACGCGGTTCAGAAGGCCAACTCCGGGCATCCCGGCGCTCCGATGGCC
>JANQGB010000678.1 GCA_028277545.1 Phycisphaerae bacterium
ATACCGCCAAAAGACCCGCTCCACGCGGCTACCGGCCCATTGCTGATAGAACGCGATCGGGCCCACCCAGGGAATGACCGACGTGCGGTGGCCGGCAGCGCGCATATCGTTGAGGCAGTGCCACAGCAGCACTCGCCCCAGTCCGTGGCCGCGGGCCTCTGGCGCGGTGCCCATCGGCCCAAAGAAACCCCATTCGCCGTTCTGCGTGGAGTGGGCGCTGAAGGCGATGATCCGCCCCTCTTTGATCGCCAGATGCAGCGAAGGCGGGTCGTTGCGCATGGCCAGACTGACCTCGAATCTCCAGTCGGCGCCGAAGTGGTTCTGGAAGTACTTATCCAGCAGCGGCCCGTCGGTACTTCGGGCTCGGCGGATTTCGATGTCCGCGGCTCGCACCCGCTGCTCCTCGGCGGCGGTGTCGAAGGCCTGGCTCAGATCGGTGGTCAGGTTGACGCAGTCCCGGAAGCGTTCGAAGCCGCACCGTTCGAGGAAGCAGACAGCCTCGGTGTATCGCGGATCGAGGCCGGGAGCGAAGTAGTTGCCCGGAATGGCCAGCGCTTCGACCTCCTTCAGGCCTGCTCGCTGCCATCCTTCCTTCGCCCGTTGGAGCATGGCCGTAGCGACGCCGCGACGGCGCAACTCCGCCCGCACCGCAAACAATCCCAGCCAGCCCTTGGCGACCGCAGGTCTCTGTACGGATTGCATGAAGCCGACCGGCTGGCCGGCCGCCTCCGCGATCATGACGTTGCAGTCCATCTCCGCCGGTCGCGGATTGTTAAAGAGCTTCTCAGCCAGCAACGCCATACTGAAAGAGTCCAGACTCAGCGCGCTTCGAGCCAGTTCATAGATCGCGCCGATATCGCCGTCGGTGGCGGTTCGTATGCTAGGCCTTGTCAAGTCAGCGGTCATGTTCGGTCCTCCTGCGCCTCGGGCAGTTCGCCCTCGCCGTCGTTGGTGCCGGCAAGACACGCTTGTAGCCCGGTGGCCTGTTTATAGAATGACTTCCATGACATCAACCTTCGATAATGTCAACGTCTCCGTCGCACTGGTGCTGAGTGATCGTCTTCCGTACGACCGGGCGGCGTTCCAGGAGTCCGTCGCCGCTGCCAGGGGGCAGGACCTGCCTGCTGCGGAGGTGATCGTCATCGACGATCGCGGGCCGTCCGCCACGGCCGAATTCAGCGTCGGCGGCGACTCGTCACCACCGATACGGTACTTGCCGGGCAAGTACGAGAACCGCGCGGCTATGTACAACGCCGCCCTCGATGCGGCCACCGGCGACTACCTGCTCGTGCTCTACAACGACCGGGCACAGATTCTGCTGCGCCGGTCGGCCATTCGGACTATGCTCATGGCGGCGACACGCAGCCGGGCCACAGGTCTGGTATACGCCGACTACGAACGGATCGACGCCGATGGCCAGCGGACCGACGTGCACCTCCTGGACTGGCACGAAGGTCGCTTGCGCGACGCCGTGGACATGGGCAGCGCTTTCCTCTATCGCACCGCCGCATTGCGCGAAGTCGGCGGATGGACCACCCGGTATAACGCTGCTGACGTTTATGATCTGCACCTGCGGCTGACCGAGACGTGCCAACCGGCGCATATCGCCAATCGCTACGCAGGTTCGTTGTACTCGGTGGCGGCGCCGGCCAAGTCACACAACGTCTTCGACTACCTGCTGGCGGATAAGAACGTGCAACTGGAGATGGAGCAGGCCCTCACCGAGCACCTCAAGCGAACGGACGCCTACCTGGCCCCGGGTGCGCATGTCCGCCCCGTTGAGTACAGCGCCGAGGAGGAGCGCCGCTTCGAGGAGTGCATTGCCAGCGTCGTGATCCCGGTCAATCAGCGTCCGGAGTTCGTCGGACGAGCGATTGAGAGCGTACAGCAGCAGACAGTGCGCAACGTCGAGGTGATCGTGGTTGTAAACGGCGGCGACGACGATCCCACCGCCGACGCGGTACGGCGGTATACCGAGGGTGGAGACCTTCACGATCCCCAGGCCCCACCGGTGCGGCTGATCGTGGTGGACATCAACAACCTGGGGCTGTGCCTGAATACGGGTATCTCCGCGGCCCGCGGCAAGTACTACGTCCAACTTGATTCGGACGACCGACTCAAGCCGGACGCCGTCGAGAAGCTGCTGGCGGTGTTCGAGTCTGATCCTGCGGTGGGCATGGTCGTGGGTTCCTATGAAGTCTGGACTTTGGACGAAGCCTCGGGGCAGCTCGCCCGTAACGAGGAAATCCCGGTAGTAACACACGACGAATGGACTGCGGACAACGGCCGGAACAACCTTCTGCGAATTAACGGCGCCGGCGCACCCCGCTCGGCCCATATCAAGGTCATCGCCGAGGCCGGCTGGTTCGGCGTCAACGACGATCCTGCCTGCCGGAACTACGGTGAAGACTACGACCTGGTCCTGCGGATCAGCGAGCGTTCTACGGTCGGGCGGGTGTGGGATCCCATCTATGAAGTAATCCGGCATTCCGGCGGCACGGACCACGCCATCGACCAAGCCACGATCGATCGCAACGACAACGCCAAGGACCACATGCGGGTCGAAGCGCTGCACCGCCGACGGGCTCTGAATCAGGCCGCCTCACGATAGGACCCTGCCAATGGCACATACCGACGTCCTGCTGATAGGTACTGATGGCGGCGCTACCGAAGCCAAGGCCCATGCCGTAGCGTGTGACAGCCTGGAGCAGCCGTCTTCTTACGCACTCCGGCCCGAAGCCGGCTCCCGCAAGTACGCTGCGTTGGACGGATTCGCCCCTCTGCCGGTGGCCGAACAGATCGCCCAGCGCGACAACAATGCGGTTCGACTTTCCGAGCAAGAGAAGCAACAGGGCGCTCTGTGGGTGGCGGCGGCCGGCGAGGCGATCCTCGAGGTCGCCCAGTCCTGTGGCGCGCGCCGGCTCCTGGTTGGAGTGGGCATGCCCGGCCTCAAGACACCTGATGGCCGGGGCATCTGTGCACTCAACAACGGACCCCGCATTCCAGATTATCTCAATCAGCTCGAGCGCCAACTTGCACAAGCCGGCTGCGAGTTGATATCACCGATAGCGGCCTTGGGCAGCGACGCGGACTACTGCGGCCTCGGCGAGCAGTACGCCGCCGAGGGGTTGTTTGGTGACGTGGACAACGCCTACTACGTCGGCGGTGGCACGGGGTTGGCTGACGCGATGAAGCTGCGCGGGCGGCTGGTGCCGTTTGACGCGGCCAAGACCTGGATACAGAAATCCTGGCAGATGCCCAGTGCGCTGGGGCCGACATTCGAGAAGCTGGTA
>JANQGB010000694.1 GCA_028277545.1 Phycisphaerae bacterium
GAACTGATAGACGTCAACTGCAGAGCCGCCAACGTCACGCATAGCCAGTGCAGCGGTTTCATGGTCGTTCTGGATTTTGTGCAAATAGCCATCCGGCGAAATGTCGCGCCGGCTTTCTCCAATTTGGATTTTAGCGAAATTGCCGACTCAGGAGAAGGCTTTTCTGGAAAGAGGCGCCCCGCGGGACCGACAACCAACATAAGTTACGCTATGTAAAGGTTTTATGATCGCATGCCGCGTCCCGGCCCCCAAGACACACCGCACTACGGTTATGCACTGAACGCAAATAAATCGCTGCTGGGTAAATCCAATGGGCTGAGTCGCTACATAGTGTGCTCAGCGCAGGACGAGTGGTCGGGCCGCCTGCCGGGACTTGGCCCGGGTCCGCGCCGTAGACTGGCGCCCGGATTCGGGGCGGACGGCCGCGGTAGAGGGTGAGCGGCGATTACAGTGCCAGTATTGTTCGAGCCCGGTCGAGTTCCTCGTCGGTGCAGTCGACGATGTTGCGGTATTCCTCGTGCCCGCAGCCGATCTGGCCCAGGACTGCCATCACCCGTTCTTCGTCGCGCGGTTCGTCTATGAACCCGTTGCCGCGCTCGGCACAGATACACTCGGCCAGATGGACCAGTGCAGCCAGTCGATCACCCAGAGCGCCGGACTCAGAGTTGAGACTGGCGGGTTCTTTCCGCGAGCCGTGATGCTGGCGGGCTACGCGAACCAGGTGCTTGGGCAGACCCCAGCGGCGAAGGATTGCCGATCCGCAGTCACGGTGGTCGAAACCCAGGGCCTGCTTCTCCGCCTCTCCGAACGGCCGCCCGGTTCCCTCGAAGGCACGAATGACCTGCTCGAAGCGTTCCGGCAGCAGGTTCCACTCGACGATTATGCCGACGTCGTGGACTATCCCGGCCAGGAAGGCCTCCTCGGCAAATTCGGGCCAGATACGCTCGGCCAGCATTCGTGAGATCACCGCGACCGACACGCTGTGCATCCACAGACTCGAGGCGGTGAAGCTGCCGCAGCGGTATTCCGACTTGTAGAGGCTCTGCAGGCAGGCCGTGAAGGCCAGGTTGCGCACGCTGTTGAAGCCCAGCAGGACAATCGCCCGTTGAAGATCGGTCAGCTCGTCAGGCAGGCCGAAGTAGGCCGAGTTGGCCATTCGCATCAGCCGTGACGAAAGCACTGGATCGTGACAGATGATCTGTCTGAGGTCCTCGGCCGTGCTATCAGCGTCGCGGACCACTTCGATCACCTTCGTCGCCACCGCAGGAAGCGTTGGAATATCCGGCGCGTTGTCGATGAGATTCTGGAACTTCGATCGTTTCATGGTCCCCATTCGCTAGCAGGGGTCGCGCGGATCGTCGGGCGGGCGCCCGAAGAGCCTGTCCAACCTGTCTTATCGGCAGCTATTCCAGTGGCCTTGTGCAGCGACGATCCGGGTGGGTGCGCCTGAATCGACCGGGACTGCGCCAGATCACCGCCCTATAATCACCGCCTGATTCGACGATCCAAGGTGACGAACATGGTCAACCTGAGAGGCCGACGGCGTACGCTGCGACATGTGGCTCTGTGGACAGCCCTGCTTTCCGGCGCTGCGCCGGCCGGCGGTGATGATGCTGATGACCGGACCACCGCGCCCGCCGCAGAACAGGCGTCTGAACAGCGGCTGCTTGCGTTGGCGGGTCCGGGAGCGCGCCTCCGACGCACGGATCACTTCCTGATTGCCTA
>JANQGB010000725.1 GCA_028277545.1 Phycisphaerae bacterium
TATTCAGGCGGCCCAGGCACGCGAGGCAGCCCGGAAGGCGCGGGACTTGGCCCGCAAGAGCGTGATGGGCAGCGCCGGTCTGCCGGGCAAGCTGTCCGACTGCCGCAGCCGCGACGTGGATCAGACCGAGCTATACCTGGTCGAGGGCGATTCGGCGGGCGGTAGTGCCAAGCAGGGGCGTGACGCCAATTTGCAGGCCGTGCTGGCTCTGCGGGGCAAGATCCTGAACGTCGAGAAGGCCCGCGTGGATAAGATGCTCTCCCACGAGGAGATCAAGAACATCATCACCGCGGTGGGCTGTGGCATCGGCCGGGATGACTTCGATATAGCCAAGCGGCGCTACGGCAAGATCATCATCATGACCGACGCCGACGTGGACGGCTCGCACATTCGCACGCTGCTGTTGACCTTCCTCTTTCGGCATATGCGCCCGTTGATCGAGGAGGGCCGGGTGTTCGTCGCTCAACCGCCACTCTTCCAGCTTTCCAAGGGCAAGCGCAAGCGCTACATCCTCAACGAGCGCGTGCTCAACGAAGAGCTCGCTCGGCTGGGGGTCGAAGGCACCAAGTTGATAGTCAGCAGCGAAGACAGCGATCGGACGATCGAGGGCCAGGCCCTGAGCCGGCTGCTGGTCTGCCTGGACGGGCTGGAGGCCAAGTCTCACCTGCTGCACCGGCGCGGTATCAAGTTCCGGGAGCTGGTCTGCGAAGTGCGCGACGCCCACCTGGGGCTGCCATTGATCCTGGTTCAGATTTACCGCCCCACTGACCCGCTGCCGGAGCGGCGCTACTTCCACAACGAAGAGAACCTGATGGAGTTCCGTCAGGCTGAGGCGGAAAAACACGGCGACGTGGAGGTCATTGAAG
The DNA here is from genome assembly GCA_028277545.1 of Phycisphaerae bacterium. Classification (GTDB taxonomy): domain Bacteria; phylum Planctomycetota; class Phycisphaerae; order UBA1845; family UBA1845; genus JANQGB01. Next base: position 867 of record JANQGB010000725.1, read on the forward strand.
GCCGGCATGTCCGTGTCACTCCCGGTGGTAACGGGAACGGAAGCGAGGCACCGCACCGTATCGTGCGCCACGAGTTGAACGAATGCCGGAGGCTGGAACTGCTCATCCAGGAATTGGAGGGACTGGACCTGGCCATCCAGGACTACTTCCTGACCCGAGAGGAGAACGTTGCCGGAGAGCTGCCGCCAGCCAAATTCCGCCTGGTTCGGGGAGATGGCGAACCGATAGAGCTGGCCAACCTGGCTGTGGTCGCCCCGCGCATCCGAGACCTGGGCGCGGAGGGCCATACCATTAAGCGATTCAAGGGTCTGGGCGAGATGAATGCCGACGAGCTCTGGCATACCACCATGTTTCCGGAGCAGAGGACTCTGCTGCGCGTGACGCTCAGCGATGACCCCGATGACGCGGAGCAGCGCGACCTGGATGTGCGCGAGGCCGACCGCATATTCAGCGTTCTGATGGGCGACGACGTGGACCAGCGACGTCGCTTCATCGAAGAGAACGCCATCAACGTCCGCAACCTCGACGTGTAGGCTGCCCGAGCCCAGCGGCCCTTCGTTCTGTAATCGTCAGACCTCGAGACGATTGAAGTGCCGCGCCCCCACATGCAGAGCGGAGAGACCGGCAGCGACGGCGCAAAGCACCACGCTGCCCGCGATGATTATGTTGGCGGTGCTCAGCCCGGCGTCCGGGCTCACCCCGCGAGACTGCCAGACAATCAGGGCCATGCCAGCCAGCACCGTGGCGACCAGTGCCACCGAGGCAATCAGGTTGACCGTGCCGCCGAAACTGTTGGCTATTCTGCCCGCGCTGCTGTGTTTGAATAATGGCAAGCGGGCCCCCAGGCCGACGGCCAGACCGCACAGGCCGACACAGACGGCAAGTACGATGGCAATCTCTACCAGCGCCCAGCGCCAATCCATTTCCAGAGACACAGCGGCCAGTGTGGTGACCAGAATGGACACCGCAGCGGTTACGGTCAGAGCATAGGCAAACTTGGCGTGCAGAATCCGGCTGCGTTTCATCGGCAGCAGTCCGACCAGCCAGAGCTGGTGCCCCTCCAGGGACACCAGGGGAAACACGAACCGGCTGGTGAACGTGGCCAGTATCAGAGTTATCGCGCAAAGGTTGAGGAACGGTACCACCATACCCAGCGAAGAGGCGGAAAGCTCGACGTAGAAGCGCGGTACGTTCAGCAAGTAGAGCACCATCAGGCCGAAGAAGATGGCGAGCTGGCTCCACTGCATGGGGTCGCGGAAGAAGGTGCGCAAGTCCTTGGCCGCGATGAGCCTGAGCCGCAGAGGCAGGTAGAAGAACGCCCATTCGCAAGGACCGCCGCGCTGGCCGTTCGTCCGCCCGTATCTGGAGCGATTGCCCGTGCAGGTGGCGCGGTCATACGTAGTGCTCAGCCCGCGGCCGCAGAGCGCTACCGCAATCCAACTGGCCAGGAGCCCGTTGGCCAGCGTGACCGCCAGGTACCCGAGGGCCGGGGCGTACTGGCGGGCGAGCGTCTGCTCGATGCCGTGGGCCACCCAGCTACTGGGCAGGATGGCCGCCTCGACAAATTGCATTCTGCCCAGGAAGCCGGCCATCCACTCGTGGTCCGCCAACTCTACGTCGCGAACCGTGCGGATGGACCAGAAAGCGGCCAGCACCAGCACCGTCAGGGCCACGCTGATCAATATGCGCTTGCCGTCTCGCGGCAGAAACCGGGCGGCAACGTAGGCCAACACCAGTCCGATGGCTCCCGGTATGGGAACGAAGAAGAGGAAGAAGGCCACGAACAGCGGGTAGAAAGCCGTCGCTTCGTCTTCGTAGGTCTGTGCCATGGCCATCATCAACGGCAGGCCCAGCAGGATCAGGGACCAACTGGCGAAGAAGAGACTCTCCAGGTACTTGACCAGCACCAGGTTGACCGGGGCGATCGGCGTGGCCAGCAGGAAGGACGGCTCACGCCCGTTGAAAAGCGAACCGTAGACCAGCAGAGCGTTGGAGAAAGCCAGCAGCACCAGCATAGCCACGAAGAAGATGTTGAAGATGATCGGTATGACCACCGCCTTCTCCAGCGGCGTTCGCTGGAAGGAATCGAATATGGCCGCAAAGAGGCCGAACAGGCCCAACCAGATCAACAGCACGAAGCCGCAACTGACCGCGACGCTCAGTGGTGAGCGCGTGACGGCCTGAACGACGAGATTGCGCAGCAGCCGCAGCTTCAGAGCCACCAGGACTCCCAATCCGGCCGGTGGCTGGCAGGGCTCAGGAGTGCAGCTCATGGTCATCCTCGGTGACCTGCAGGAAGATATCTTCCAGGCTCTGCTGTTGATCGGCTTGAAGGCGAAGTTCGGGCATGGTGCCGACGGCGACCAGTCGGCTGCGATGTATGATACCGATGCGGTCCGCAACCGCCTCGGCCACCTCGAGAGTATGCGTGCTCATGAAGACGGTCCTGCCGCTTCGAGCGTGGGCGGTGAACAGATCCTTGACCACACGCACGGTCTTGGGGTCCAGGCCCACGGTAGGCTCATCTATGACCAGCACATCCGGGTCGTGCAGCAGGGCACTGGCGATGACCACTTTCTGCTTCATGCCGTGGCTGTAGCTCTCGGTCATCTGGTCCAGGAAGTTCTGCATGCCGAGCCTGGGCACCAGGTCCTCGAGAACGCCGTCTCGTTGGCGAGATGGTACGCCGTACATCCGGGCAACGAAGTGGAGGAACTCCCGGCCGGTCAGTTTGTCATAGAGATAGGGTTGATCCGGCACGTAGGCGATACCATTCATGGCCTTGGCGCCATTGCGGCCCATGGCGTGGCCGCAGACGGTCACCGTTCCGCGGTCGGGCCGCAGCAAGCCGGCGATCATCTTGATCGTAGTGGTCTTGCCGGCGCCGTTGGGGCCCAGAAAAGCGAACAACTCTCCCCGGGGCACCGAAAGTGACAGGTCGTCCACCGCCACGATCTCGCCGTAGCGTTTGACCACGGATTGAAGCTCGATGGCAGCGGGCATCCGCCAGACCCCCTGTGCTATCCTATTCCCCGTTTTCGCTTGGTTTCAAACCGTGCCACCGACGCGTTCCGGGTCTTCTCGTCGTACGGTTCGTTCCGGGCGGTAATCTTGCCGCCGAGGGGCAAATTCATCTGCTGCACCCAAACCAGCCCGGAGTCGTCCACCCACGCGCGGACGTTGGGCGCTTCGACTACAAAGCAGCCAACCTGCTGGCGGTCGACTGTGGTTATCGTCTCGCGGCCAGTGACGCGAACCAGCATTGAGACCACGGGCTGTCCAACTCCGGTGATAGTGGAGATCGGATTGACGACCTGCATCCGCCAGGTCCGGCCGACTTCGAGGTCGGGCAGGGCCGCAAAGGGGCGGAAGACATCGCCGATCAGGCCGGCCTCCATCGCTCCGATCTTGAACGTCTTGTCGATCGATCGCCCCGCGCGGATCCGGAAAGCGTAAACTGAGGCGTATCGTTCGCCCTCGATAACAATCGGAGAGTTTGCCCCGAAGGCCGCCGGGCCCAATTGAGCCCCGTCAACGGTGAGTTTGAAGTTGTCGAGTTTTCCGTCGGCCATGAAGCCTGATTCGATCTTGAGCAGCATCGGCCCGGGCAACACGGCCCAGTGCAGATGAATGGTGTCCTCACGAGTCTGCGACCGCGGATTGTAGACTGTCCACGCGGTCCCGATTCGCTGGTCGTACTTGTTGAAGATGCCGACCTGGAAATGAGTGTCGTGCAGTTTCGCCCAGCCCGACGGACCGACCTGCGGCGCCTCACCGGCGGTCAGTGCGGGCCAGACGTCGTGCCGGACGAGCCAGGTCATGCTGGCCGCCCAGAACAACACGATGATCCAGCCGCTGGTCCTGAAGAACACGAAGGGTGCTCCTCTGATTCGCCCGCTAAGCCGTCAGGGTTTGGCCGCTTCGCTCAGTCCGGCCAAGATTCTCGGCGCCAGGTGCTCGTGAGATTATAGCCCAAGGCAGGTGTCGATAGTTGTGAGATGTTCGCCTGGTCGCGAACGAGCGTCGCTCGCCGGGCGTTCCGGTCGGCCTGGTCGGGAGAACCGACCTCCCGGGCTGTCCGGAGGCACGAACGTTACCTCTTTGCTACGTGAAGGTTGCGTCGCGGGCGCCCGCTTATCTGCACGTATTCCGCGAGCATCTTGGGACAATATCTCTTAAAGGCCAGGGCACTCCGGCTCCCATGACTGCCGCGTAGCTGACGGCGTCCACGCGACCCCGCCGGGGCAACGGCCTGAACACCGGGCAGCTGTGTTGGTCCGCGTTTTGCCTTCGATTATGCCGAATGGGGTAGGCAATGCCGTGCATGTGGGTGGTGGTCCCCCGGGCCGCCTCCTCCGAGGGGCTGTGTCGTCAGGCACTTGTTTGGTTTCGAGCGGCTCTGTAGGTTCCACGACACCAGGCCGCCAGCAGCGACGTGTCGCAACCTTGCACCACCGCACGGGCGGGAAGCAGTGGCCACCCTCTACACCGGTCACTGGACGCCCATTGATCTGCAGCTTCCACTAGTAGAACGACCTACCGAGGAGGTTTGTCGAAACTTGCGGGCGGTTTCCGCAAGCACACGGTTTGGGAGCGACAGACGGAATCGAGCGATGTCGGCCGATTCCAGCGGCATGGGCCCTTCACTCAGAAGCCTCTTCAGAGGGGGAACGGCAGTTCAGGCAGCAGGTGAAGTGATACTGTTCTTGAATGTCATCAGTATTGCCCGGCTCACCGCCTGCTGTAAGATGGCAGCAGACGGTCGGGGGCATCCTGTGCGGACTCCTCCGACGGCGCCGTGTCTCTGCAAGATCTGCTGTTGGACTGACCGGTTAGCGCTCTACTGCCAGTCGCTTGAACACAGTCTCCGACGGAAGATGCGGAGAGACGCCGAAAATCACCATTTGCTCCGCGGGATGGCGCATTAGCGCTCGGGGTTCTGGTCAAGCACCAAGGTGATTGACGGCAGTGGGTATCCTGCTCTGGTGCCTGGAGGATTGATCAGAAAGTGCCATCGTATGCGCAAATTCCGCACGTTCGGCCGCGATTTTCACAGCGTGTTGACGAATGTCGGCGCTTCTTGGCCGCGCGCGCCGTAGTCGATAGACAACTCGGCAGTGCGAATACTGAACGAATTACCAATCG
>JANQGB010000732.1 GCA_028277545.1 Phycisphaerae bacterium
CCGGCAGCGTTACGCTGACTCTGACCGCCGACGCGGACGCACCTTGCGCGGGCAGCGAAGACGACGACGTAACCATCACCTTCGCGCCCCGCCCGGAGGTGGACGCCGGGGCGGACGTAACCATCTGCGGCGACGAGACGGTGCAGCTTGGTGGGGGGGCTTCGCACTATGCGGGCGTTCAGTGGACGACTTCGGGGGACGGCGCGTTCGACGACGATTCCCAAATGGACGCGGTGTACACGCCGGGGGCGGCGGACATCGCCGGCGGAAGCGTGACGCTCAGCTTGACGGCCACAGCCAGTTCGCCGTGCGCCGGCGCAGAGTCAGCAGCTATGACCATCACCATTCGACCTTGCATCTACGTCAACGTGGAGATCGAGGGGCTCACCCACGGCACCGTTAATCGCGACGTTACGTTCGTGGTAACCACCTGTTCCACCGCTGCCGAGTCGTTCACAGAGTCGATCACCTTCACGCCTGACCTCCCCAGCGGGGTCGGAGTGGGTGATAGCATCACCCTGCAGGACGTCCGTGCGGATGCCGACTGGGTGGCCGTGACAGAAGGCCACACGTTGCGCAGGCTGGTGGAAGTGGCCGCCGACTTTGCCACGACCAAGGCAGACTCCATCGACGTGACGCTGATGCCGGGTGACTTCCACACAGCCACCGCATCGCAGGACAACCTGGTGGACATCGTCGACTTCGCTGTGCTGGCGACACGCTGGGAGACCTACGTGGACGATTGCGACAGTGACCCCGGCATGCCCGATCCAAATTGCGGCATGGGAGCCGACGTAAACGGTGATGGCTACCAGAACGGTGACGATTTTGCGATCATCCAGCCGAGCTTTTTCGAAATCGGAGATGGCCAGGACGCCTGCCCGCCTGCGCCGCCGGCCACCGGCAGGTCCTGCATCGGCGTCGTCGCGTTGGACCCCAAGAGCCGTGTCGCCGTCAGAGACTTGCGCGGTTCCGTCCCCAACGCCGGACGCGCCGATCTGAATGGTGACGACGCAGTGGATGTACTGGACATCCGGGCGTTCGCCGGGCGACACAACCTGCGGCTCTCGCCGCATTTCGAGGCCAGGCTGTCGGAGATGGAAGGAGAGCCGGGACTGCAGGAGGAGAAGGGCAGACCGGACTCCACTGGTCGCGTTGTCACCAGGCGTTTAGAGACACGATGACATGGTCACACTTCAACGGGAATCTGCCCGGTAGTAGCGGCAGTAAGGGGGGAAGAGAAGCTATGAACTTGTACGGGATTATCGCGGCGGTGGTGGGGACGGCCTGGCTGGCAGAGCCGGCCACAGCCGCTGTCGACCTCCAATGGCATCCGCTCACCCAGACGGTGGCGGTCGGGCAGGTGGTGGAGATCAGCCTGTACGCCGTCTCGGATGATCCAGGAGCGAGCCAGCCCATCGCCTCTCTGGACGTGCTGCCGGGGTACGACCCACTGTACGTAGAGTTGCTGGGCAACGCGGACACTGGGCCATACGCATGGCTGTGGTCCACTTTCCCAGACGACTCCGGCGGCGACGGGATGAACAACACCTGGGATGACGGCAATGCCAAGTACACCGCCCTGGCCCAGCCCGGCGAGGGGGGCGAGACCTATGCTACTCCCGCAGGCTTGTTGGTAACCACGCTCCGATTCTCCGCAGTACAGGCGACCCCGCCCGGTGAACCGGCGGAACTGTACATGATTCCGGAGTACGGTTTGGCATCCAGGACGGTCGTGCATCCGCCGGGCGGCGGGGACGTCACGGGCACACTCAGCGACCACGCCCTGATCACCATCGTCCCGGAGCCATCCGCCCTACCGTTGCTCGTGGCCGGCACGCTTGTCTGCCTCTGCCGGAGCCGCCCAGGCCGGCGGATGCACACCACGAAGACGCCTCGGACAAGCACCGGCTGATTCGAGGTCCCGCGGCTGGTGTTCGGCTGGAGCGGAAGTACCACGGTCGTTGTCCAACCATCCCGTGACTGGTGTCGTCATGCCCGGACCGATCGGGTCGCACCCGACTGACAGCGGCATCCAATCACTGCTTTAACGGCCTGGCGACCGCGCGTCAGAGTGTCTCTGAATAATAACACAGTAAACGTGGCGACGTCGGCTACGGCCTTGGCAACAGTCGATGCGATGTGACAGCGCCAAAAACTCGCTCGCCATCGAGCGGAACTCAGCTTGCACGAACTTCTGCACGAGACGAAGCCAGCGGCTCGCGCCGACCGAAGCGATCTGGCGCCGCCAGACTCAGTGAAGCGCTCGGTATTGATGCGCAACGGCGCGATCCGTGTACGTGGCGCCGCCTCTGGAGGCAGAGAACCGCCCTCATAGGCCCGTAGTAACGAGGCTACTGATCTGCGGTTGATCGCAGGAATATAAAGCGCTTGAATGGATACACAGCTTGTACGACCGGCAGTAAGTTACCGTGCCGCAAGAAGCGCGCTGACGCTTGAGATGCCCGCCAACGGTTAACCTGACCACCAGAGGGCACCGCGGCCCGCTCGGCAAATAAGTTATCACTTGACAGGCGACTTCACAGATACAGCTTTTCAGATATCGAGAGGTAAATGCCTCAATCTCGGGCAGGTGCCATACCGTAGTGGTATTTCACTTGTATCGGAAAGTGCTGTCTTGACACGGACCTCGGCTAGGTGTAGCTTACATTATGGTCCGGTAGCTTTAGAGCTTACAGGCCTTTCGCCCATTTCTTAAGCGGAAGGGGCAGGAGTTGTTGTGAGCAAGCCGCGCCTAGTCTTGATCGTCAGCCTTGCGGCTGCCGGTGTCGCGTCGAGTGCATCGGCCGACGTGCCCCCTTTGGGTGCGCGGAGTGTCTGTGTTCTGTCTGATGCGCTGGCGCCGAGTGCCACGGTCAGGCCCACAGCCACTAACGAGTCACGTCCGGTTGGCAGTTCATCGCCGTTCACCAGCTCCGTCCTCGGCGACTTGACGCGGGACTATCTGGCAGGCAGCGGGCCGGCCTCGCCGGCGGCCAACGCGGCAAACTCTCAGCAGGCGGATGTCCGCGAACTTCCCCCGTTGCCGGGCAGCGCCGCGCTCTTTATCTCGGCCGTGCTCAGCATGGGCGGCTGGCACCTGGTACGCTCGGCCCGCCACCTGCACTGGGGAGCTCTGCCCGACTGGTATCACACCGGCGGCCCGTTGCAGATCGGCCACGCCGTGCCCCTGGATCTTGACTTCCACGCGGTCCCGCCATGTTGGTTCGAGTCCGCCGATCAGGGCGGCGGCGGCGACCGTGCCCTCCTGTACCGTGTCCCGCGCGGCGACGGTCCGCGCTGCTACGCCCAAGGACTCTTCCTTACGATTGCCGCACCACGCGGCCCGCCAGCTCTTGCCCGGTAAGCTCGCGTCGTCTGCGGCGCGCCCAGCGGCAACTTGGTGTTTCCAGCACGGTAGCGGTTGAGACATCGGGATCGCCTCTGGTCAGCACCTGCCGGTGCTGGATTAGCTGCTGAGAGTAAGACCACTGAGTTGCACGCACAATCTGGTGATTATGATGTTCCTGGTGAGTCCCGCACGGTGGTGCTCGTCCGCGGTCTGCAGGCCCGCCGGGACCGGACTTCGAGGAGCTCACGTCACTCGAACCCGCTTATCAAGGGGCAGCGGCCGTCGCCATTCGCGGTGACCGGCCTTAGCCCGAGTGGAAGGAACAGTCTCATGACAACAAAACGACTCTTAACCATAACGGCTGCTGTGGCAGTGGCCAGTGCCGTGCTGTCGGCGCCGACACCGGCGACGGCAGATCCGTTTAACTATTTCCATTTCGACTACAGCGGCCTCTTCTTCGAGTACGACCGCAACGCAACCCCGCTTCTGCCGGGCAACATCGTGGGCACAGTCAGCCTGTCGATCCACGAATCGCCGCCCCAATCAACGCTCCTGGTCAGCAAGCTCAACTCGGCGGGCGGCCCCCTCGGAGATGCCTTTGACGGGCCCTTGGGTGACACGTTACTCG
>JANQGB010000758.1 GCA_028277545.1 Phycisphaerae bacterium
GCGGGCCACTACGCCGGTCATGGAGACCGGGAGCGGGGCCGTGCGTTACCTGCCGCTGGTGCTTAGAACTTCGGACCTGCGGATGTACCGCTTCCAGGCTCGCCTGGGCTACCTGATCGCCGACGGCGTTAAGCAGGTGCCTGTGATTGATGGGGACTTGTCCGACTGGCCCGGCGCTGTTGTCAGCGCGGCCGACGACTTCGTCCTGATCACCGGGGAGGATCCGGAAGACACGGACTCGGCGCAAGCCAGGCCCACATCCGGAACGCAGTGCTTCGTGGCCGCCGACAGCGACGCCATCTACTTCGCCTTCAACTGCGCCATAGACCCAACCGCAGACCTGCCGGTCGGCCTGCGCAGCCATATCCGGCGCGAGGACGGCGTACCGGTAGATGACGAACTCATCGAGATCCTCCTCGACCCCACCAACGCCGGAACCCGCTCGACCGCCGACCTGTATCACGTCGTGCTCAAGCCCAACGGCTGGTTTTGCGAGCGGGGAATCGAGACCGACCCGCCCACGGGTGCCCGAGAGCCCTGGGCTGCCGACCTGGCCGCCGCTGTGGCGGTGCATCCCGACCGCTGGGTGGCCGAAGTCCGTATCCCGCGCGATGCCTTCGACGCGGGGCCGGGTCAGCGGCGGATTTGGGGCTTCAACGTGACGCGGTTCGACCTGGTCCGGCAGGAATTCTCCAACTGGTCGGGGGCGGTCGGCAATGCCTACGATCCGCTGTCGCTGGGCAACCTGGCACTTCCCTGAGTGCGGCTCCGGTCGTGATGCTGCCCGAGCCGGGCAGTCAGCCGCCGAAGCTCAGAAAAATGGAGGCGACGACCCCTCGACTTGCCGAGAAGTCGTGTGTAAAGTCCCGCGCCCCCTGGACCAGGTATCGAGAGTGCTCCTATGGCCGCACCGATCGTGATGATTTCGAGCTATCCGCCGCGCCTTTGCGGTATCGGCACCTTCTGCGAAGAAGCGCGAGAATTCGTCCAGAAGGCCGCGCCAGACCGCGACGTGCTGGTCATCAGTCATACCGATGGCGACGGCCAGGGCGTCTTCCCGCTGATCGACATGTCCCGCCGTGACTGGCACAAGCCCGTGGTGGACAAGATCCGCGAGTTGAACCCCTACGCCATCCACATAGAGCACGAGTACGGCCTGTACGAGTATCACGACGCCCGCGGCATAGGCGATAACAACGCCGGCTTCCTGCACCTGCTGGATCAGTTGGGCGAGTGGCCCACTATCGTCGAGCCGCACACCGTTCACGGACGTCTGCGCAACGTGGAGGCCGAGTTCGTCTACAAGATGGCTGACGCGGCGGACGTGGTCCTGTTCAAATGCCACTACCAGAAGTGGCGGCTGGATTGGACCTTCCGGACACGCGGCTGGGAGGTGCCCCGGAACGTCATGATCGTCCCGCACGGTGCCCGCAGTGACTACCGGTGGGGCGTTCACGAGATCCCCCGCTTGCGCAAGGAGCTGGGTCTGGACAAGGTGGACCATCTCGCCAGGCATCTGGTTGGCCTGGTCGGTTGGATACAGAATAACAAGCGCTGGGACATCCTGACCTCGATGTGGGAGGAGATTCGGGAGGAGATTCACGTAACCAGCGGCCTGGAGTGGGACCTGCTAGCTGCCGGTTCGATGCGCGATCCGGCCCACAAGCCGGACTACGAGAAATACGTCAAGTCTGTCGAAGTCCTCGAGAACAAAGGGCTGGCTCACTTCTACGAGTTCATTCCCCGCGGCGAGGTCTACTACAAGGTGATGGCGGTCTGCGATTTCATCGTGTTGCCCTCCATAGACGAGACGCAGTCCGGCACGCTGGCCCGCATTATCGCTCTGAACAAACCCTACATCACCTCGGCTCCGCTTGAGGGGCTGACCGCCCAGACGCTGGAGAGCGAAGGCGGCCTGCTTTTCACCAACAAGCAGATGCTTCGCGACAAGGTGGTCAGGCTGGCCTGCGACGAACAGGAGCGCATGCGCCTGGGCAACAACCTGCGTCGCTACCTGGATACGGTGGTGTCGTGGGAGGTGGTCGCGGATCAATACTGCCAGGCCTACGCGCTAGCCTCCGACTCCCATCACAACTCGCACAAGGTCGAGTTGCCGGAGGAGTTTTGAAGCAGCGGCCGGCCGACTGCATCGCCGGTCGCGACGCCCCGTAACTGTTTTTATAGTAGTGTGTTACATCAGTTGTCGGCTCAGGTGCCACCAGTTAGCGACCCGGCCGGCTTGCTCTCCGGCAGCGTCTCAGGGAGTCCCCAGCGATTCCGTAAGTAGTCTCCCTTCGCGGCTGTAACTTGCTGTTTTGACAGAGGGTTGAAGTCTCGTCGGAGACGTCGAGCAGATTCGCATTCGTTT
>JANQGB010000839.1 GCA_028277545.1 Phycisphaerae bacterium
GCCGAGGCTTCCCGCTCGGTGTCAGATCCAGGCACAAACTCGAGTTCGTAAAGATCGGGATCGCCCGCATCCCAGACCACCTGGACGCGCCGATAAGAGGCGTTGTTCTCGTCGTTGTCCGCGGCCGCCTCGTCCGCGGTCAGGTAGTGTCCCTCGACGAAGTACACCGCACCCGGGTTGCTCGCCGGGTTGAGGTCCGAGTCTCTGACCTGCAGGCGACGCCCGATGTCCGGCGCCGGCGGCGGGGCGGTCCAGGGATAAGGGAAATCCGCCGTGGAGGCCTCCACCTGCGAACGCGGTCCCAGGTTGGCCTGCAGCCCGTTCACTTCGGGCGAGTGGGCGTCACTGCACTGCGGCCCGAGCTGATCGCCGCTGGCGTAGGTGCAGCCGTCCTCGCAGAAGTCCTCGTTCATCGCGAAGAAGGCGTGCGCGACCCAACTCATGCCGATCTGCTCGAAGCGACCGTCCATCAATCGGTATAAGTGCTGAGCCACGACCGGGTGTTGATTGGTGTCGAGCTCGTAGCTGGAGGGCTGGTCACCTACGTTGCATACCGTGGTGCCGACCGCGAAGGCGGTGATGTCATCCGCGCGCCCGAGCCTGGCCACGCCCTGTAAGTCCGCCACGAGCAGGTCTGGCCCCGGCAAGGACCGACTGGTTGGCCGTGCTGTGATCCCCGAGTCCACCGGCAAGTCACCAGTGGCATGGCGAACATCGCGCGTCCCGCTGGCGGGCTCGGCTTCCGAACCACGCAGGGAGACACCGTCAGTATGCCCCCCGGCGAGCGCGTGATGGGCCGGCAAGGATCCCGGTCCCGTAATCAGATAAAGAGAGGTACACCCCGCTATGAGTAACCCGACGGCTCCGCGGATGCGCATTGGCGCTTTCCCCCACCAGCCACTACCGTTTACCCGGCACGGAAGACCCGAAGCGCCAACAGCGAAGCACCGAGGCTTCGGACTTAAGCCCCTGCACATGCACGACGTGCGGATTTCGGCTGTCTTCTCCACAACGCCATCAAGCCAGCCTAGTCTAGCAGACTGATCGCCCTAATTCCAATCTAAAGTTGTGCTGCATCACCGCCGCACCCGTCCCCAATTATCGATATAAAGCTTGAGTTAATGCAGGAATTCCAGAGGCAGCGCGTGGCCGGGACAGCCTGCACGCGCGGCCTGACTTCAGGTATTGAAGGATGTGCCAAGAGTTCACGCTGCATCGCGAGCAGCGTTGGATTCGGCCGGTCAGAGGCGGAAGCCAATTGGATGGTTGTCCAGAAGCAGGCGCTCAGCGGTCGCGGGCACGAGGCGCCGCCGCGTAATGCCCTGGCGTATCGAGGCGCCCCGCGGCCAGCATCCGGTCGTCCGATAAATTGGCAGCTTGGGGAGGCAGGCTGAAATCAGGCGGCAGCGCCGGTGTGCGCGGCTTGGCCATCACGTACGCAGATTGGCAGGCTGACGTGGCTGTCTCTTAACCGCGACGCCCCGAACGAAGTCCCATTATGGCCAGCGATAAGACTAGCGCCGGCAGCATGAGTCCCGCGCCGCAGGGGGCGGAGGACGCGCCGCCACCGTTGCCTGGAGCATCAGTGGCCTCGTCGTCGTCTGCGTGCTCGAATGCTGCCTCGTCGACGGCTAGTTCCTCCAGGCCGGCGTCCGTTCCGTCCGCCTGCCCGGATCCCGTCGAATAGCCACCGGCATCCAGCTCGGTCACCGGGCCTTGATCGCCGGCCACGTCCTCCAACTCGCCGTGAGCAGAGGGGTACACCACCGCCTCGTCGTCGCTGGTGTGGTCGTCCCTGTCTCTATTATCTGCCGCATCATCGGCGCCCGCTGCCCGATCATCGCCCACACCGGCGTAAACCTTCCAATCGATCTCCTCCTCATCGGGGATTTCCGCCGGATCAAGCAGGTCGTCATCGAATTCGGTATCCTCGAGGCAGTCCGGCACCCTGTCACCGTCGGCATCCGTATCAACCATTCCGCAACCGCAGAAGCCGGGATCAACCTTCAGGGGATCCTCGGGGCAATCGTCGCAGAGGTCGCCGATTCCATCGTCGTCAGTGTCGAGTTGATCGGGATTCCGCACCTTGGGGCAGTTGTCCTGGGCATCCGTAACTCCATCGCCGTCCATATCCTTCAACGATGGCGGTGGCGGCGGAGGAGGAGGTGGCGGCGGCGGTCCAGTCACGCAGGCATCAGTGGCCTCATCACAGCCCATTCCCGCGCAAGGGTCGCTGCCCGAAACACAGCCCTCCACCGGGTCGCAACTCTCGACTCCGTTACAGAACAGTCCGTCGTCGCAGTCACCGTCTTCGGTACACGGCGACTCTGCGGCGAAGAAGTGGACGGTAAGCAGTGGCCGCTCGCCAACGGTGGTGTACTCGCTCGACCGCACCTGGCACCCGTTGGTGCTGTTCGGTAGCACAACCCACCCGAGGTTGTCCGCGGGATCGCCGGACCAGGCCTGCAGGCTGGCCGTCACGTCAATATCACTCAGTCCGATGCTAACCGGGGCCGAGGCGAGCGACGCAGCAGCGTATTCATCCCCTTGCAGGCCGGGCGCGCCTCCAAAGGTATCCCAGGTGGCGGTGGTTTCGCTCCATTCGACCAGGATGTCGTGGATTTCGCCGGGTGGGTTGTCGCTCACGTCGGAGACCGAAAGGCTGAGGGTCGCGGAGATGACTTCCGCTCCCTGCGGGATCTGGTGCAGCCCGTCGCCGAAGATGCCGGCGAAGCGAAGCAGCGCCACGTTAATGTTGGGCGCCGGGTCCTCCAAGTCCCACTCGAAGTTAGGCAGGGCCCCGTGAACCGTGTCCGCCGCCGCCTCGCGGAGGAAAGTATCCTGCGTTCCCGCGTACCCGTTGGCGTCACCATCCTGGAAGGTCAACGTTACCGCGGCTGCGGTGCACTCCCCATCCGCCGGGTCGCAGATCTCACCGTCCGGACAGTCTACGGCACCGAAACACTGGCCGCTCACGCAGGTGTCGTCTGCCGTGCAACTCCACCCATCGTCGCAGTCGCCGCCCTCGTTAATCGGCGTCGCTTCGCATGCGCCGCTTCCGGGATCGCACATGCCGAGGTTGCAGTCGTCGTCCAGGTGTGAACAATCGACCGGCTCATACGTGCAGTCGCCCTGATCGCACGCGTCCGTGGTGCACTTGTCGCCATCGTCGCAGTCGCCGTCCTCCAGGCACGTGTCGCAGCTATCGGTCGCCTCGCTGCAGAACTCGTCGACAGCACACGGATCGCCACTGGAAACACAGTCTTCGACCGCATCGCAGATTTCCGCCCCGTTGCAGAAGAGCCCGTCGTCGGCACAGTTGTCGTCGTTGGGCGTGAAGACGCAGCTACCGGCCACACAGTGGTCATC
>JANQGB010000885.1 GCA_028277545.1 Phycisphaerae bacterium
CGCGGGTTGGTTTCGCGACGTTCGGGCAATCGCCAGTACCAGCGCTCTGCGAGATGAGGCCGCAGTCACGCCGGGCGCCTCACGTCTGGTAGCTTCTGCTGCTGATCCGCAACGAGCCGGCAGCGGCCCGCCGCCTATGCCGATCGTTCCCGGGTGCGATGTCGAACGCGTCATCAGTCACGGCGGCCAGGGCATCGTCTACGAGGCCTTCCAGCACACCACCAAGCGTCGGGTAGCTGTCAAGGTACTGCTGCCGGGGGCCCACCTGTCGGCCTCCTCGCGCAAACGATTCGAACGCGAGGTCGAACTGGTTGCCCAACTTCGCCATCCGGGTGTCATCTCGGTATTTGGCTCCGGCTCGCTCGAAGACAGCGGTGCGCAGTACTACGTCATGGAGTACATTGACGGCCTGCCGCTTCAACGCCACGTGCGTGACCGCAAGCTCGGGCTGGAGGGTACGCTCGAACTCTTCGCTGCTGTATGCGACGCCGTTCAGCACGCTCACCAGAACGGCGTCGTTCATCGCGACCTCAAACCCAGCAACATCCTGGTGGACCAGGAGGGGCACCCCAAGATCCTGGATTTCGGCCTGGCCAAGCCGGTGACCGGTGGCGAGGCCACTCCAGTTTCGCTCAGTCGGGAAGTGCTCGGCACGGTGCCCTACATGTCGCCCGAGCAGGCTGCCGGCGACTCAGCCACGCTGGATACCCGCACCGACATCTACGCACTGGGAGTGGTTCTCTACGAGTTGCTCACCGGCGACTATCCCTACCCTGTGCGAGGGCCGCTGCCGGAGGCGCTTCGCCACATCAGCGAGACGCCGCCAACGCCTCCTACACGGTGTTGGACGCCAGACTCCGGAATAGCCCGCCACTCGGCCCGCCGCAGCCGCGGCCAGCGCTGTCCTATCGACGACGATGTCCAGACGATTCTCCTGAAGGCTCTGGCCAAGGAACGTGATCGCCGCTACCAGAGTGCCGGTAACCTGGCCGCAGACATTCGGCACTATCTGGCCGGCGAACCCATTGAAGCGCGCCGCGACAGCGGCTGGTATGTGCTCAGGAAATCGCTCCGGCGCTATCGCGTGGCTACTGCACTGACGGCCGCGTTTCTGGTCGTTGTCATCTCGGCTCTCGCCGCCGTGTTTCAGGCCTGGCGCAAGGCGGAACGCGACGCGAGCAGAGCAGAGCAGTCGCTAGCCTTCGCCAAGTTGACCCACCAACTACTGCCCGCCGACGAAGCTGATATGGTGGGGCACATTCAGAACATCCGCCAACTCACGGCGTTTCGACAGCAGAGTAATACCAGCCTGATCTCACCGGACGTTTCACATGGACTGCGTCGTGACCGGGTGGGCCTACTCGCCAAGTTGGAGCTAGCCTTGAGCCGGAACAACCTGGCACTCCCTGCCCGTCTTCTGGTCAGCGACGTGGGCGAGCCTACGCTTGTACAGATATTCCGCGATCTGGACCATGTCGAGCACGGCAACGCCTTGTTGGATCGGCTCTCCCGCAGGCTGGAGTGCTGGATCCGCGTTCCGCCGCCTCTGGGCCGGTCTCAAGAGATGTTAGACTGCATCGAGGCTCTGGCTCTCCTTGACTCCGAGAATGAGCGCGCCAGTGAGGCCCGAGCAGCCTGGACGCGGCTTGCTGACCGGTTGCCGGTCATCTACGCGGAGGATTTCAGCGCATTCCAGCTCAATGACGTGCCACCAGGCTGGCAGGCCAAGGAAGGGGTTGAGATACTCGAAGTACGCCCGCCAGGCAAGGAGTTGTTGATCTCCTCCAACGCGAGTACCAGCGGCACTGCGATATACCAGCTATATAGCGATGCCCCCGTTCTAACGTTCACCTGCTCGATGCGGGTTGTAGTGGACGACCCCGCACATCTGGCTACTGGCTCGTCGGCCGCACAACTTTGTGGCCGTGATGGCAAGATCTGCGGGGTGGGACTGTTCGACGGTCGCTTCGTCGCCAAGCTGCCAGACCAGGCGCCGGTTCCCTCCGTGGCTCGCCCCCGGCCGGTGAAGGATCAGACCTTTTGTGTGGAATTGCGCTACTTTCGGAGCCGCGGGACATTCGATGCGCTCCGCGACGGGCGCTACCTGGTTGAGGAGGCGCCATGCATGAGCGGCGGATCGGTCACGGAATTCCAGCTCGGCGCCAGCCACCGCC
>JANQGB010000927.1 GCA_028277545.1 Phycisphaerae bacterium
GCTGTAGTAACGGACCGGGCCATTATCGACGTCGAAGGCTACCAGCCAGCGCCGGTCGGCGTTATCGCGGTTGATGACGCTGAAGTCTCCCGCGTGTACGCCGCGAATCGCCTCCATGTCCGCCTTGATGGCCGGGTCCAGGACCTTCCATGTCTGGCGGTCCTTGATGAAGCTGACCGCCTGCACGTTGTACCGGGTCGGGTGCCTCATCACGCTGCCGACGTCATAGGTGTTGTCCCTGGTCAGGACCTTCTCCTGGCCCGTGGCCAGGTCCATCCGGCGCAGCTCGGTCGTATTGCTGCCGGCACTGTTGAGTACGTACAGGCCCCGGCCGTCGGGTGTGAAGCCGATGGGGCGGCTGTTCAACGAGTCTTCCGTGCCCCAGGAGGTCAGCGTCCGCCAGGCCGACTCCGGCTCTTCTCGAACCAACAGGTCGAAACCGCCCTTCAGATCCGATTTCGCCGCTGCCCGGACCTTCAGGTTGTGGTCGGCCAGCCAGCCCGCCACGCCCTCGCTGTTCTCCGCCACCAGGGTGCGCGATCCACTGACCAGGTTAATGCGGTAGACGTCGTGAAGCTTCGGGTCCCTGTCATTGATCGCCACCAGGACGGTGTTTGGGAACTTGTGATCCACCGCCAGGACGCGGGCCTGCACGTCGGGTAGCTGCGTCAGGTCACGCTCGACGCCGGTGGCCGGATCGACCGCGTAGAGATGCCAATTCTCGTCACCACCCTTGTCCTGAATGTAGAGAAGGTGCCTGTTGTTCTGCGCCCAGAAGTAGTGACGGATGCCGCGCAGGCGGTCCTTGGTGATACACCTGTCGTCCTGTGCGCCGACCGTTCGCACCCACAGGTTGAGTACGTCCTGGTCCGGTGCGATGTAAGCCAGGCGCTGGCCGTCCGGTGAAATCCTGGGGCTGACCTTGTCCGGATTGCCGAACAGCAGCGCCCGGGGAATCAGCGGCGGCAGTTCCGCCCGCACACCAAGCGCCGACACCAACACTGCCGAGACCGTTGCCCACAACGTCGTTCGCCTTGTCATGAGATGCCTCCCTTATTCTCGCGATGGATGCCCTGTCCGCCGCTTGCCGTACGGCGCGGCCCGCGGAGCCGAGGCCGCTTGGCCGTTCCCACTCCGTCGTGATACGCCTCAAGCCGCGCAGCGTAGCCCGGTTCCCGTATCCGTGGATCCTGTCAGTGGCGGACCTGCGTCTGATCTGGTCGACGCGCATCATAACGCGGCTCGCGGTTCGCCAGGAAGAGCGGTCACCAGAAAATCGCCCGGCGCAGGCCACGGGCTGCGCCCGTTCCGCAGGCGGCGCGCCCCGGCAGAAGGGCGCCATGCTGGCGAGCTCTTTATGCTGGCCGTTGCCGGTGCTGCGGTTCACCTGCAGCTCGCAGGAGCTGCGGGGCCGGCCGGCATCACCTGCAAGAAGCGCTTCGGGCCGCTGTATGTGAGGGTAGGGGGCGTCAGGCCTGAGGTGCGGAGGCCGCCGGTTGACTCTGGGGAGACGCCGAGTCCGCAGGCGTGGCCTCGCTCTGATCAACGTTGTCCGAGGGCGGGTCGGTGACTCGGCTGAAGTCGCACGGCCCGCTGTTGATCCTGATTACTGAGCCGGTGAGTTGGTTAACTGCCACGAACTCGGTCACGTTCTTGATCTTGCGCTGCTCGATCCTCACTGGGCCCTTGAGTTCGTTGTGGAAGTGAGCTTCGCGCTCGCCGATCAGAATGACCACGTTCTGGCAGATCTGGCCGTGGACCAGGACGCTGGCAGGAGTCTCGGGCGTGCCGTCGCTCAACATGCCCGCCTGCTGCTCCCGCGCGGCATTTATTTCGCTCTCGATCTCGTCGGCCTGGTACAGTAACTCGGTGGCCTTCTCCTTCTGGGCGCCGGTCAGTCGCTTGATGTTGGCCATTAGCGGCTGGACTACTTCCCGTATCTTCTCCACCGAGACCTGCTTCTTCTCCAGCTCCTCGTCTATACTTCGCACCTTGCGGATTACGCTGGGATGGATGCCAACCGCGACCCGCGTGGCAACACAGGCCTCGCTGCCCAGGGTGTGGACCTCGACGCCCTGGCGGGCGTAGACCTCTCCGCCGATGACGGCTGCCCGCGGGCATTCCAGGCGGCCATAGGTGAACAGGCGGCTGTTGATCGCCTCACGGGCAATATGGATGCCGTTCGCACTCTGGATGTCCGCTTCGTCGCAGAACTTGGCCGATACCGCGTGACCGGCACGCACCAGCCCTTTGCCTCGCGAGAGGACGCCGCCTCGGACCAGAATGTCCTCACTGGCCTGGACCCGAGCCGCTTCGATGGCCCCTCCCACCGTGATGGACTTCTTGCCGCGGACCACAAACAGGTCGTGTATCGTGCCGCGGATCGAGACGTCCGTCGTGGCATCGACATTGCCGCAGTTGAAGTCGACGTCGCCGCGAATCTCGAGCACTTCGTGAATGTTCAGGCGGTGGGCCTTGAGCACGACACGTCCTGCCCTGAGGGCCGTCGCTGTCTCGCCGTCTTCCTCCGAGAGGCCAACGCTGTCGCCCAGCACGATGGGCTCCGGACGCAGCTTGGGCTGAAGCACGTTGCCGTGGACGTCCGCGCCGGGCGTGCCCGGGCGTGGCGGGACTACTGTGCCCAGCTCCTCATCCTTCTCGACGGTGTGGATCGAATTGCGGGCTCGATGATCGATGCTGTCCGGACCGGCTGGGTCATCTTCATGGTGGTTGAAGGCTTCCGCCCACTGCAGCCGGCCGTGCTCACCCTCTACCGGCGCCTGCCCCTCGGCGATCAGGAACTCGTCCGGCGCCGAGCCCTGCTTGGCCAGCACTACGAAGTCGTTCACGCGGGCGATGACGGCTTCATTGTCCGCCACCTTGGCCCGCGCCAGGGCCGCGCATACCTCGTCCGCTGTCAGGTCGGAGAGGTCCGTGTTCGGAACCCGCTGCAGGAAGGCCGTGAGTCGGTCCTTGGCGACCTCCACCTTGATCCGCTCTTTGGCGGCGGCGCCCATATGTTCATCCTCTAAGCGGCATGACCGGTCGGTCTGTGGGACCCGGCGGTCAGGCCGATGAGCCGGCGGCGATCTTGCTCATGGTCTGGTCGATCTTCTCCGAGAGCGTCTCTGCCGTGAACGGCTTGACCACGTAGTTGTTGACTCCCGCCTTGAGAGCCTCCA
Source organism: Phycisphaerae bacterium (assembly GCA_028277545.1). Taxonomy (GTDB): domain Bacteria; phylum Planctomycetota; class Phycisphaerae; order UBA1845; family UBA1845; genus JANQGB01. The sequence continues at coordinate 3,183 of JANQGB010000927.1, forward strand.
TCACGCGGGTCTTTTCCGCCTCGGTGGTCACCATGATGATCGGAAGAGACTTATCCGTCTCCCGCACCTTGCGGACCAGGGTGATGCCGTCCATCTTGGGCATGTTCCAGTCCACCAGCATCAGGTCCGGCCGGTCACCCTCTAGCACTGAGAGCGCTTCCAATCCATCCGCGGCCTCGAGCACGTCGGTGTGCCCCATGCTCGAGAGCGTGTTCTTCTGGATATTGCGAATGGTCCGCGAATCGTCAACGAGCAGGATTTTCATGCTGAGGCTCCAACGGCCGCGGGTGCGGCCTGTGCAGGTTGCTTCTTGTGTACGACCATGGCCACTACGACATCGAACGGACCGAACGGCGTCTGGCACGGTATGATCAACTGGGGCGACGTACGCGACTGCGCTACCTGGTGGCCACTGCCGATGACCACGCTGGGCAGCGAGATGCTTACGTTGAGCCCTGCCAGGTCTTTCTTCGCGTTCCCGGCAACCATGTTGGCCAGCTCGCCGATCGCGTCGGCGAAGTCCTCGCTCGTCGTGTCCAGCGGTATGCCCGCAAACGCCGAGGCCAGTTTGCACGCCACCGTTTTCGGGAAGCTGAGCACCACCGCACCCGTCACGTCCCCCGACAGCCCGATGACGCCGGAAACGTCCGCCGTCTCCAGCTCCTCCATCTTCAGGACCGGTTTATTGGTGGTCACTTCCGTCTTCACCATCGTGACGAAGACGTTCTTCACCGCTGCTATGAACGGGTTGATGAAGCGCACGTCCATGAGAACCTCCGGATATTTTTCGCTGGACCTGAGAAACCGCGCTGCCTGGCGGTAGTGCGTCCATGTTCCATGGACCTACATCGGCTTGGCGTTGCCATGGCTGAAGTTGCAGGGGTCGGAGGTCCGCCGGCGTGTTTGGGGCCGATAACCTGCCGCTCGATCCTCGGAGGCGCCTCCTTCTGAGGCATCGCACCTTCACGCACCGAAGGCAGGACCCGCATCTTCCTGACGGGAACGCGGCCGCCAGAAGAGGGAACGCTGGCTGGCTGGACGGGCAATCCCGCGGCGCGTACACGCCGGCCCGCACCGCTCACGATCTCGCTGATCTTGTTGGCTACGACCGGTGCCGTGACAGCGGGCCCCGCTGGCTCGTCAGCGATCCCCGCAACTCGAACCGGCTAGCGCAAGGAGAGCCGCAACCTGTGCCGCCTGCTCCAGGCAGGTCTCAGACGGGCACCTAGTTGTCGGTCACGTTTCCGACCAACTCGTCGTACGGCAGGTCGGAGATGTTGGCTGGATTGAGCAGCACGTTGGCCAGGAAGGACTTGCTGCCGTTGATTGCCGCCTCCCTGGTTCTAATCATACACGTGCCCGGCAGCAGACCGCCGGCCCCGAGAACTGCCAGGGAGACCCAGATTCGCCTGCCGCGTCGATGATGCCGCACCTTCATCGTCATATCCTCCACTGGGGCTGCGCCGTGCACCCCAAGTCCGCCTACTCGTCTTCCTGTACCTGTTCCTCGATGAAGATCCGCGCGTTGTTAAACGTGTGTGGACCGGTGAACTCCGTCGGCTGGCCCGCCCAGGGCAGCACGAAGGTCTCCACCTTCAGGTTGCCGACGCCACTGTCACTCTCGATCACCCGGTAGACCACCGTGTCTCCGCAGCCGAAGTTGCCGGCCGTCGAATCCAGCGGGTTCACGTTGGCGGGCACGCCGAAGCCGCGGGCCAGGTTGAGACTCTCCGGGTCCGCGTTCTCCAGCACGAAAACACCGGGCTCGCTGCCGGGCCGGTTGATGTCTTCTCCCAGTCCGATGCGGGTGATGGGGCAGTCGAACAACGCACCAACCTCGCTGGCTGTCTCGACGGGGAAGGTACGCAGGCGGACTGTCTCGGTCGTGACCTCGACCACCTGGTTGCCGCTGGTGTCCGTTACCAGGAAGTCCCGCTCCGCAGTGGCCACGAACTCCAGGGCGTTCCGCGTGTTGTTGACCAGCCTGACCAGCACGAACTGGCTGGGTACGCCCGGCGTCAGCGGTACGACGTCACCGGAGACGAAGTTGCGGAACGAGTCGCTGAACAGGTTGGCGTTGGAACCGCAGCCCGATACCAGGGCTGCCAGCGCCGTAGCCAGGATAGCACTGCCACCTACGAAACGTTGCATCAGTCAATTCTCCATGCCGGCTCGGGCCGGCCGATGGCCTTAGCGGACCGTGGTGTCAAATCGGTATCTGCCGGGGATGGAGGCTTCGGCAGCGTTGTCAGTGTTGATGAAACCAGGCACCTCGTCCTGATTCTGGATAAACTCATCCGAAGCATTCGTCTCCGGACCCGTGAAGGGAACCGCTACCGTCCCGCTGAGCACTATGCCGACCACCGCCCCGCACCGCAGGTTCTCCGCCGGCGCCGGTCCATCCTCGAAGCTGAAATTCCGCAGCAGGGTGATGCTGAAGTCGTCGTTGAGCTCGTCTACCAGCACGGGGCGAAACTGCGGCGGGTCGATCTGCTCTACCACGCGGATCCGACCGCCGAACTCCGGAGTCTCGATGTCAATCGTTCGCACGAAGACCGGCACGAAGACCTGGGCGCTCTCCAGCACCTCAACACGGGCCACGTCGCAGGTCGCCACCAGCCGGGTGAGATCGCGCTCGGTCAGCCGAGGGTCCGTCGGCGCTTCGGTGACCAGCCCCGCGTCCTCCTCGCCTGTCTCATCCTCCTCGCTGAAGGTGTCCACCTCCACGACCCCGTCCCCGTCGATGAACTCGAAGGTGAGGACGCTGTCTTCGGCATTCGCGTAGGTTACCCGGACCGGAACACGCAACCGCGGTCGCAGGTTGCTCAGGTCCGTCGACAGCGGATCCACGCCGCTCAGCCGCCGGTCGGCATTCAGTGCCTCCAGATAGCTGGTCAACTGCGCCGAGAATCGCGTGTTGTTGACGAACATGACCGGCACATGCCCCGGGGCGTTGTTGATCGTGGCCAACTCGTTGGCTCCGTCTCCGGAGGCCACCACGTCCACGAACGCGGGGTTGAACAGCGAGGCAGTGTTGAGTTCGCATCCCGCCAGGGCCGGGCCCAGCAGCATAGCGGCGCCCGCAGTCAGCAATACTCGCCCCCCCTTGGCACGGATGAAATACCGCAGTGACGAACCTAGCATAGCATCGTTTTCCCTTACGTTGCATTGTGCCGGGCGAAACGGTTTGGACTGAGCCGTCCAGCCCGGCGGGCGCACAGCGCACCTCTTACACCACAAGACTATCCCGCCTACCGGCTGGCCGGTCAAGGGCAAGTTGGCCGCCAGTACGCGACGGCCCCCGCACACCGGCTGGAGCCGGGTACTGATCTTTCCGCCTTCACAGCGGGACCGCATCCTTGACGCCCCCGCCGGAACCCCATTACCCTGCCGCGGTCCCGATCCGCGAGGCCTCCGGCGAACAGGGAGTGGCCATGGCTCAACTCGTCCGTTTTGGCGTTTCGATGGATGCCGAACTGCTGGCTGCCTTCGACGAGGTCATCGCCGACCGGGGCTACGCCAACCGTTCAGAGGCCATCCGCGACATCGTCCGCGATACCATAGTCCGGGCCGACTGGCAGGGCGATGACAAGCCCACCGTCGCCGCCTTGTGCGTGGTCTACGATCACCACGCTCCGGATCTCTCCAGACGGCTGGCGTCCATCCAGCACGAACACACCGACGAGATCGTGGCCGCACTGCATGTTCACCTCGACGCCCACGACTGCCTCGAGACGATCGTCCTCCGCGGCGCCCCTTCCCTGCTACGCCGCCTGTCCGATCAGATCATAAGTACCAAGGGGGTCAAACACGGCCAGCTCCTGGCCACCGGAGCGGGGCCGCGCTTGGGCTAGCAGCGCTGCGGGCAGTCCGGACCGGCCAGCCAAGGCTTCCGGCGCCTGGTGACAGGGCCGATCTCCTCCAGGGCCGCCGCCCGGGCTACTCGATCGTGACGCCAAACTCCTTGAGCGCCGCGCTCTCGCTCTTGCAGATGTTGAGCATCTTGTTCAAGCCGGTGAGCTTGAAGATCTTGAGGATCTCCTTCCGTAGGCCGCACAGGATCAGCGAACCTTTCCGGTCGACGCACATCTTGTGCAACGGCACCAGCACCCCAAGCGCCGATGATGACAGGTACTGTACCGTCGACAGATCGATGATCAGGCGATGCTTGTCCTGCTTCTCCACCAGATCGATCAGCTCCGCCCGGATCGCCTCGATCGAGCGTGCGTCGACAATGGAGGGTTCGCTGAAAGACACCACGGTGACCTGTTTGACCGTCTGGATGACGAGAGGCGTGGCGCTCGGCATGTATTCGCTCCGTGTTCCCTTGATCCGGTAGATCAGCCAGCGGCGGGTATTCTAGCCACGCCGCGCCGCCGCGCCGACCCGGAGAGGAGCCGAAATGCCCGAAAACGAGATTCTCTGCTAACCTTCCCGCCCAAAGCGCATTATATTGTGCTCGAATCCGGCGGGAGCCGTTCCGGACATGCGTGGTCGAAACTTGGCGGTTGGCCCGACAGGCTCGGCGCCGCCCGCGACGCACGCGATGCCCGTCAGCCGGCCATCCGTGCGGGATGTCGCTCAAGCTCGGCGGCGTGGTAGGCCGATTCCCAGATGGCGAGGCGTTGGCGCGGGTTCGCCTGCCTGACCGGATCGTGCCGGTTGCATGAACGAGTAAGGAGAATGCCCTGTGCTATACACCAATCGATGGTGCCCGCTGCACGTCGGAGTCGCGGTGTTACTACTGCTGGCCGGTTGCTCCTCAGAGACCTTCCTGAACCAGACTGCTTCCGTCGGCGGAAACGTGGCCGGCAGCGCCGGTGACATGGAGGTGATCTTCATCAATAACACCCCGTTCCGCGCCATCTTCACCTACGGAACGTACAACAACACCGATCAGTTTTCCGAACCGGTGGCCTTTCAATTCGTGGGCAACGCCGGCGGGGTGACTCTGGAGGCTGAGTCCACCTCGCCCGTCATCACCCTGCCTTGCGATCGTGTGTTCTCCATCGGCGACTCTGAACTGTTGCGGTTGATCCGCGAGAACCGGGACGACGCCAACACCTTCGACGACGAGGCACTGGGGCTGGGAGTGGGTTTTTCTGCCGCGGAGCTGGGAAATGCAGACGCCGGGCGGGCCACAGAAGGCTTCTCCGAGCCGCTACGCGCCCTGTTGGGTGTCGACTTCCCCTGCGGGTCGATTCTGGTCGTCCGTTTCGAAATCAACGATGCCACGGATGTGCCCTTCCGAACGGACTTCGAGATGATCCCGCCGCGCGAGGACGACCGCGGCCTGTAATCCTGGCTGCATTGCGGTGAGGTCTGTTCGCGCAACGGAAGACGCCGCCAACAGCACATCCTTGGCGGCGTTACGCCAAGACCAGCCGGTCCTGGCCTGACTCCTCAGTCTGGCAACGGTGTGCGTTAAGCGGGTTAGCCAACTACCTGCCGGCGCTGGGCCTTGCGCACCTTGCGACGGCGTCGTTCTGACGGCTTTTCGTAGTAGCTTTTGCGCTTCATGTCGCGAGTGAGCCCCTCGCGCTGGCAAAGGCGCTTAAACCGCTTGAGCATCTGCTGAATTGATTCGTTCCCTCTCGGGCGTACCTTGATCACGACTCCTCCAGTTCCGTCAGAACAGGCTGGCCGGTCGGCTAACCGGCACGGTCTACACTTCCTTTTCCTGCCGGCCCCATCTCGACGCCAGCCGGGCAATTCTACGGTGAGATCGGTTGTGACACCAGAGCGATGAAGCTGGATTTTCCAGCGATTCCGAGTTCGACTCCACTCCGCGCCCGCGTCCGCGCCGGTGCGTCTCCACCGGAGCCTGTCAGTGCTGATTCCGTTATTAGTAACAAATATCCAGCAACAATGCAGACGAGTGTCTCTGCCAGCCGGTCGCTGCCGCTGGCGCAGGCCTACCTGTCTTCGCGAAGGCTGTGGAAACCGAAACGGATCAGCGTTTCGTCCTCGGCGATGCCGGCCAGTCGCTCTCGCACGTAGTCCTCATCTATCGTGACTGATTGGCCTTGGCGATCGGGGGCGTCGAATGACAGGGTCTCCATCAGCTTCTCCGTGGCAGCGTGCAACCGGCGAGCGCCGATGTTCTGGGCGTTCTGGTTGGTCTTGTAGGAAATCTCGGCCACAGCCGTTATGGCGTCGTCGGTGATCGCCAGCGTCACGCCTTCGGTGCTCATCAGGGCGATCTGCTGCTTGACCAGGGCGCCCTCCGGCTCGGTGAGGATGCGGCGGAAGTCCTCCGCCGTCAGGTCGGTCAACTCCACCCGGATGGGGAAGCGTCCCTGAAGCTCCGGCATCAGATCGCTGGGCTTGCAGTTGTGAAAAGCCCCCGCGGCGATGCAGAGGATGTGGTCTGTTCGCACCGATCCGCAGCGAGTGTTGACCGTGCATCCCTCGACGATGGGCAGCAGATCCCGCTGCACACCCTGCCTGGATACCTCGGGGCCGAAGGCGCCTTGCGGGCCGCAGATCTTGTCAATTTCGTCGATGAACAGAATCCCGCTGTTCTCGGTTCTCTGAACCGCCAGTTCGTTCACCTTCTGGCGATCGATGAGCTGATCGCACTGCTGTTCGAAGATCAGCTTGCGGGCCTCGCGAACCGGCAACCGCCGCGGCTTGGACTGCGACGGCATGAACTGATCCAGCAGGCTTTGAATATCCGGGCCCATCTGGTCAGCGCCCACCGTGGCGAACATGCCGATGGGCTGGGCCTTCTCTTCGATGGACAGCTCGATCAACGAGTCCTCCATCTCGCCGTCGTGCAGGCGCGTGCGGAGCTTCTCGCGGCTGCGGTAGCGCCGCTGGGCGGTTTCGCTCTCCGCGTTGGTGTCGCCGCGATCGTAATCGGTGGGCGGCATGAGGGCGTCGAGAATCACTTCTTCGGTGAGCCGCTCCGCTTCTTCACGGACCACTTCGGTCTGCTCGCTCCGAACCAGGTGGACCGCCATGTCCACCAGGTCCCGCACCATGCTCTCCACGTCCCGGCCGTGATAGCCGACCTCGGTGTATTTGCTGGCCTCCACTTTCACCAGCGGGGCGTTGACCAATCCCGCCAGCCGGCGGGCTATCTCCGTCTTTCCCACACCCGTCGGCCCGATCATAATTATGTTCTTGGGCCCGACTTCCTGGCGCATGTGATCGGGAAGCTGCTGGCGACGCCAGCGGTTCCGAATGGCCACCGCGACGGCTCGCTTGGCGTCGTCCTGCCCGACGATGTGCCGGTCCAGAGCCTCGACAATCTGCTTGGGGGTCAGTTCAGCCATGGTCTATCGCCAGTCCACACGCACCCGGGTTTCCGCATCCTCAGAGGGCCGCGACGGTACAAAAAGTGCGTCGACCACGCAACCGGCACCGCCCGCAGCCGGCCGGGGCAGGCAGGCGATCCCAGGGAGGGATGAAATGCAGCGTTCCGGGCAGCACACCAGCAGAATGTCGCAGCCACCTGGCGTCAACTTCCGCGCACTCCAGGGCCATAGGCCTCTGGGTACCGTCATCTGCGGTCTGCTACTGGCGACGCTGGCAGCCGGCTGCCCAGAGCCGGCCACCAACAGCCCGCCCGTGGCCACGTCCCGGCCTGCCGAAGCCTCGGTCGCCGAACCACCGCCCTCGCCAGCCACTCAGCCCGCCAGGCCCGTCCCCAGCCAGCGCAACAACTTCGTCGAGCTGCGCATCAACCACCTGAATGACCCGCAGGACGGTTGGCTCAGAATAGAAGCCATGCGCGAGGGCGCCCCCGGCGCCTGGGCCACCGGCCACTTCATCCTGGACCGCAAGATCGAGATCGAAACCGAGCACGTGGACCAGTTCTCGATCGACGTCTCCCGCCTGCGCATCAACTGGAACCGGCGGGTAATCCTCAAGATTGACGGGCGGGCCAGCCAACTGAGCCGCAAAAAGTCACCCGTAGTCCACTTCAAACGTGACCGGACCGGCGCCTGGAACGTGGTCAAGAAGTAGACCATCCGCGGACTTTGGCCCGCGCGGAGGTGTTCGGCGCTGCAACGAGCCGCGGACTTCAGTCCGCGCGGATTTTCTCCTGAGATGTGCCGTTCGTCCTGGGTGGACAGCCGCGCAGGCTGAAGCCTGTGGCCAGGTCGCGACGCTCTACCCGTCGAACGCCGCCTGAAAGACAACAAAGTCGTGCAGGTCGACGTCGAGGTCACCGTCGAAGTCGAAGACGTTGAGGCACTCCTCGAACGGAGGCGGCTCCGCGGGTCCCGAGAACCACAGGCATGCTTCGAAGACCTCGAAGTCGTCCAGGTCGACATCGACGTCGCAGTCGAAGTCGGCCACCAGGGGCGGTGGCGTGATGGTGACCGGCAGTGCGAAGACGTTGTTGGCTTCGTCGGTCTCGCTCAGGACTTCGCCGGCATCGATGACTGCCAGCACGAAATAGCCGTCGGGTGGCCGTACGCACTCTGGAATCGTCAGCGTTGGCCCGGCAGCGGTGTGCAGCCCCAGCAGTCCGTCGGATTCGGCGTTGATGGTCTCTGAACCAAGCACCAGGTCTCCAGCGTCGGCAGTCTGGTCCGTGGACAGCAGGTAGCGCACCTCCACGTCATCATCAAGGAACGAAGAGCGAACGCGATAGTCACGCTGTACGACGTCGACCGAACCGGGGCGGACCAGGTCGGTTGTGCTTAGCGCCATACCCACCAGTTCCAGGTCGATGATGGTCGGATAGGGGGGCGGTGAACCTGCGAGTTTCGTTGCGGCGAAGGTGCCGCACAGGGTCTCGTAGTCCTCGAAGAACGACCAAGTGCCCTGCATGGTCGTGCCGGCCGCGTCCATCTGGCCGTCGAACAGCGACCAGCCGTGCTCCGAGCCCTCCTCCGTAGACAGGTCGATGAAGTCGCCGTCCATGACGGAGACGCTCTCCAGGAAGTGCAATGCACCGGCGTGTGGGGTGAAGGTGAGCGTCGTATTAACGCGGTCAGTATTGGCCGTGTGGAGATCGTTCAGGCGAAAGCGGTGGTAACTGGGCCCGCCGGTACTGGGATAATTCAGCTTGATGTGCTGGGAGCCGGTTTCGATCCAGCTTTCGATCAAGCTGTTCGTCTCGTCAAAGCGCAGGTAGCGTCGCTCGGTCAGGTATTGGTCGATGAGGTAACACCCGGTGTCCGGCGTGAAATCGAACTGCCAGTAGCCCGCCAGGTCTCGTTCGCAGGCATCTGGCACGGCGTTGCTGTTCGCGTCGCTGCTGGCGCCGTCACGAATATCGCACTCGTCGAGCGTGCCGTTGCGATTGCAGTCAAAGCCCGCACCGGACGCCAGGTCGCAGATGTCCTGCACGCCGTTGGTGTTGCAGTCATCCGAGGGCTCACATTCATCAGGGATGCCGTTGCTGTTGCAGTCGGCGCTGGTACCGTCGTGGATGTCGACACTGTCGGGCAGGGAATTGGTGTTGCAGTCGGCCTGGTACTCGTAGGCTCCCATATCGACCACGGGCGGCGTACCCCCGTCGGGGGCGATGGGATCGTCGACAATGCGGGTATTCCCGTCCAGGTCGGTCGCGGGCAGCGGTTGGATGCCGTCGGCTATCCGATCGGTGTCGGCGTCGTTGTCTCCGACGTCGATGCACGGCGAGCCGGCGGCCAGGT
>JANQGB010001065.1 GCA_028277545.1 Phycisphaerae bacterium
ACGGGCAACTTGCCGGTGACGACATCGTCGTGGTTGGCATCTCCGACGAGTCGATAGGCCCCGTCCCGGCGCTGGCCGGTGAGCTCGGTGTGGCGGGCGTGGGGGCGGACATCCGTAGTTGGCGGGCCCTCCACGGGCGGCTGATGCTGCGCCTGGCGCAGGCGGGTCCGCGGGCCGTGGTCTGGGATTACTTCTTCCGCACGGCCCAGCCGGGGGACGCGGCGTTTGTCGAGGGGGCCCGCGCCCTGGATCGGGCCGGCGTGCCGGTCGTCCTGGCCCTGCAGAGGCACAGGCCGGACGGCACTCCTGACCTCAGCCCGGCGCTGCACGACCCGGCGATACCCTCGGACCGCGTGGGGCTGATCCTGACTCGTGACATGGTGGAGCGCGAAGGGGAATTCGTGCTGGCCTTGCGCCGCGGAGACGAGGTTCACCCGGCGTTGGTGCTGTCGGCCTTCGCTGCGGTCGTTCATCCGGAGTGCAGCATGGATATCGATTGGCAGGATGCCCCTCCTGTTCTGCGTCTGATCTACCATCCGGCCAGTCCCGGCGACGAGCCGCCAGCAGTGGACCCGGTGGGTCTTACGACCATCTACGAGACCGCTCGTTGGTACGGGGCGGCACGCCCGGGAGATAAACTGGCCTGCAAGGCATTCGAGTTGGAGCTGCCGGCGGCCTGGCGGGAGCGCACGGTTGCTTACGAGGAGTTGCTGGCGGCTGGCGACCAGGAGTTGCGCGAGCTGGTTGGCGGAAGGGTCGTCCTGGTGGGAGACCTGCGGTCGCCGCGCGAGTCGTTCCGCGACGACCGTAAACGTGTCAGCTACGGTGGCCAGATCGTCACTGACGTCCCGGGATGTTACCTGGTGGCCAACGGTCTGGCGGGCCTGCTGGCCAACCGCTCGCTCAGCGCCGGCGGAGCGCAGGCAGCACCGCTGAACCGGCTGGCCTTTCTGGGCGTGCTGATTTCCGCCGCGCTGGGATGCCTCATCCCGCCCAGAATAGCATCCGGACGGTGGCTTAGGACCGTATGGGCGCGGCGCCTCACCTTGGGATTGTGCGTGGCCGGAGCGGTTGGTGGAACAGCCGTGATGGTATTCACCCACCAGTGGTATACGGTACACGCCGGCATGCTGTGCGCAGCCCTGCTGCTGTCGCTGGCGGCCTCCTTCGCCATAGAGTTCGCGCGCAACCGCTACCGGGTCCGACGGGGAGCGTAGCCAGGGGCCGGCCGGCCAGGGGCGTGCGGCCGACACCTTCGCCTCGCCGAAGCGGTCAGCGGCGCTAGCCCAGGGCGATGGTCCCCAAGAGGGCGATCGTGACCAGTGCCAGGGCGGTGACCACTCGACCGGTCCAGTTCACCACCGTAGTTTCAACCGGTGTCAATGGATAGCTAAGCACGAGCGATCCTCCTATCCTTCGATCCCGATCTCGATCAGCGGAATCACGTCCTCGACGAGACTCATCAGATAGAAGAGCCCCCTATCCAGCCAAAGTCCCAGTTCCATGAGCAGACCTTCCCAAGAAACGAGCCACACGAACACTGCCTGATGGCAGACTCAGCCCGCCTGGACCGGAGAAAGGTCCGTCCGCACGAACGCATCGGTTTATGGCTTTATCGTCCGGACGGCGTCCCCTGCCCAGATGGACGCTAGCCGATTTTTCGCAAGACGCTGGGACGCGCTGGCTGCGCCAAGGTCAGCCGCACCTCCCGGCTTCGGGTCCCGCTTCGTCCTCTGCTCCCGCTCCGGCATGCGCGGGCCAAGGATCAGCTTGGCTCCGCTGAACTCTGAGAATACACAAGCGTCCGATAAAACCAAGGATATATTTGTAGGGAACGGTGGTTTGAAGTCGCTGCTGAATGCGCAGTTTATCCAGTCCAACGTCTGCCGGCGTGAAGTTGTGGAGATGTGCAGACTTCGGCGGCCTGCGTTCGGTCGCAGCTCAAAGAATGGGGAAGATGCCCCAGCGGAGGAATTGCCGGATCAGCAGGGCTCGAACGCCCTGCGTCGGCGCTGAGCCCGTATTTGGTTGCACAAGACTAAAAACAGCCCGAAACACGGCTGAGCAGCCGTGATTCGGGCGGTTGATGTCGGACGGAGCGAGCCTGCTACTTCGGTGTTGTCGGGGGTGGCTGGGGAGGCTCTTCGGCCGCCGGCTTGTCGGGAGTCTTGTTCGGCGGTGCAGCGTTAGTGTCAGTCTCCACCGGCGGCGCTTTCTTCGCAGGTGGCGGAGTGACCTTCTGCGCGCTCTTCAGCGTGGCGGGTCGGTCGGCAGGCGGAGCCAGCTCCTTATCGGCGTATACGATCGAGGCCGCGCCCTTGAGTTCAGCCAGATACGTCTGCCGGACCTTCTGGACCTTCTGATTAAGCAGGTATGCCCGAATTGCATCCTTGGCCTTGTCCAGAGGGGTAGTCTGCGCTTCCTTCTTGCCCGTCACCTTGATGATGTGAAAGCCGAATGACGTCTCCACGATGTCACTGATTTGGCCCACCTCCAGCGCAAACGCCGCCTCGGAGAATGGCGGCACCATCGCCTCTCGCTTGAAGAAGCCCAGGTCACCGCCCTTGGGCGCCGACGGACCCATGGAATGCGCGGTGGCCAGGGCGGCGAAGTCCGCTCCCGGCCTCCTGACCTCGGTCAGGATCTTCTCGATCTTCTTGCGCGCTTCGGCCTTCTCCTCTTCGGGGGCGTCCTTGGCCACTTTGACCAGGATGTGGCTGGCTTTGACCTCGGCGGCGCGTTCAAAGGTTCTGGTCAGGTTCTTCTGGTAGTAGTCGCTGATCTCTTCGTCAGTAATCCTGGTGTCCTCAACGAACTTGTGCTCGATGAGCTTGGCCTGCAGGATGGCAAGTCTGAACCGGGGATCGACCAACTGCTCGGCCAGGGCTTCGTCAAGCGTCTTGCCGGTTCGCTGGTTGACCTGGTCGTTGAGTTCCTCGCGGGAGATGCCCCGCAAGATGACCTGAGTTCGGACATCTTCATCCAGCCGATCTTTCAATTCCTCATCAGTAACGGAAACGCCGGCTTTCTTAGCCTGCTCGCCAAACAACTGGTTGTCGATCAGCATGTTCAGCACTTGCGGCCGTACCCGCGTGCGGAGCACCTCTTCGGGCATCGAGGCGGCCCGGGGGTCTCGCGCCTTCCAGTCCGCGATGACCTGGTCGATGTCGCTGTCCATGATCTTGTGGCCGTTAACCGTGGCAGCAGCCTTGTCGGCGGCCTCGGTCTCGACCGCTTCGCCGGGCGCGGTGGTGGGCGGAGGCGTCGGAGCCGGCGGCGTCTGAGCCGGGGCATTGGCTACCCAGGCGGCAACGACCGCGATGAAACACAGTACTTCCAACTTGCGCATTGCACTACACCTTTCCTGATTCGTGGTTCACCCCCGGTCGAACGCGAGACGACATAGGCGGGAGGCGGCCGCAGGGTA
>JANQGB010000618.1 GCA_028277545.1 Phycisphaerae bacterium
ACGAACCAGCCGTACGCGACACCGGTGAGCACCGCCGCGTCCCACCGGCCCCTGGCCGCGGCACGACGCCGGACTTGCACGGCTACCAGACCGATGCCACACTGGTCAGCCTGGACAGGCTGCGAACCGGCGCGTCCCGAATGACTCCGCGGCTGGCGCACTCTCAGGTTTGCGGCGGGAACATCTTCCCTTGGTTAAGACTGTCACCACGAGGGCTGCGCATGAGAGACGCTGTGCCGACAATCCTGTTGATGGCGATCGCGATCCTGCCGGGCTGCGCGCCGGCTGTTCTGCTGGACAATCCTCCCGACTGGCCTGGCGACTGGGCTGGTCGGCGGCTGTTCAACACGCCCGACGCTTTTATCTACGCCGCCGACGATCTGGCCGCTGGCGAGACGGACCGTCTGGTACGAACGGTGGTCGAGGACTTTCGGAACCAGACCCAACGGGAGGCGAGTAAGGGGCTGATCCTGGTGACGGGTGAAGGCGACCCGCCATTGGTAACGGATGCCCGCGTCTGGTTTGAGATCACCGAGCTAAGCAAGGCCATCTCGGGCAACAAGCCGACCCCCACCGAGGAGGAGTTGAACCGAGGTTGGGCCGAGTTCGAGCAACAGTGCGCGGAACTCGGCGTCGGCGCGGGCACACTGTTGGGGATGCTACCGTATCAAGTCGCCGTCGAGCAGTTTGACGCCTTGTTTGCGTTTCCCGGCGGGATGCCGGGCGGCGCGGAATGGGCCGTCGTTCTGCCCACGCGGCGGATGATCCGCAAGTGTAACAAGGCCGTGATAAAGGCTACGCTGGAGAAGGAGGGCATCGGCACGGTGGCGCAGGTTGTTATGGCTCCGGTCCTGGCGATGGCGGAGTCCGTGACTGAAGACGCGGTGGCGGTAACGCGGGACGTGGCCGTCTTCTCGCGGTTGGTGTACAACCAGGCCGACTGGACAACCCGGCAGGCCGGCACAGAGATAGACACCTACGCGGAGCGACGATTCGACGAGGCACTGGGCCCATTCGCCCAGCAGGTCAGGGCGCAGAGAAACCGCGAGGAGCAGTCAGAGGAAGCCGCAGACGCGGAGCCGTAGGTCGTGCAGCGCGAGCTGTCGGCTGGCAGGTCTGGCGAGATCGGAGCGATCATGGCGCAGGACACCGAGGGGCGAATCGTCCGAGAGGCGGGCAGGCACAAGGGCGCCATGGTCGCGTTTCTGCGGGATCTGATAGCCATACCGAGTGAGAGCGCTCAGGAGCGCAAGGTCATCCGGCGTATCCGGGCGGAGATGAAGCGAGTCGGGGGCTGGGACAAGGTGTACACCGACAGGTTCGGCAATCTCTTCGGCCGGATAGGCACGGGCAGACCGCTGGTGGCCATAGACGCGCACGTGGATACCGTCGGCGTGGGCGACCCCGAGGAATGGACGCACGACCCTTACGAGGGAAAGGTGGCAGGCGGGAAGGTCTACGGACGTGGCGCCGGCGATCAGGAAGGCGCCGTCCCGCCGATGGTCTACGCCGGACGGATTATCAAGGACCTGGGCCTGTACACCGGCGAGTGGTCGCTGCTGGCTTGCTTCACGGTGATGGAGGAAGATTGCGACGGACTGTGCTGGCAGTACATCATCGAGGAGGACGGTGTTCGTCCGGATTGCGTGGTCATCACCGATTCGACCAACTGCAAAGTCCTGCGCGGCCAGCGGGGACGCATGGAGATCGGGGTCACTACCAAGGGCAGGTCGTGCCACGGCTCGATGCCGCACAAGGGTGACAACGCGGTCTACAAGATTGCCCGGATCGTCGGCGAGATCGAGAAGCTCAACGGCCGGCTCAAGGAGGACGCGTTTCTGGGCAAGGGCACGGTGACGGTGAGCTACATCGATTGTCAGACGCCGAGTCTCTGTGCGGTGCCCAACGGCGCCTTCATCCACCTGGACCGCCGGCTGACCAGGGGGGAGACCAAGGCGTCGGCGCTGCGGGAGGTGCGCGAAGCGGTTCGGCGGGCCGGCGTGAAAGCCAAGGTCGAGGTGCTGCGCTACGCCCGCCCGACCTACACCGGCACGGTCTACGAGACTGAGAAATACTTCCCGACCTGGTGCGAGCCGGGCGACGCGCCGCAGGTGCGAGCTGCGGTGGAGACTTACCGCGGCCTGTTCGGCAAGCGGCTGATGCCCTCGCGCTGGACCTTCAGCACCAACGGCGTAGCCATAGCGGGCATGTTCGGTATCCCGTGCGTAGGGTTCGGTCCGGCAGCCGAAGACGTCGCCCACACGG
>JANQGB010001185.1 GCA_028277545.1 Phycisphaerae bacterium
ACGTGACCCGCAGGGGGAGTATCGGCTGGTGCCGGACGGCGATCTCAGCGCCCTGGCCTCGGGCAGCTATGATCTGGTGTTGGCGGTCTTCACTTTCGACAACATCCCCACGATGGCCAAGAAAGTCGCGCTCTTCAGTTCCTTGCGGCGGCTGCTGGCAAGCGGCGGGCGGGTGGTGACCCTGGTTTCGTCACCGGAAATCTACGTCAACGAATGGGCCTCGTTCTCCACCAGGGACTTCCCCGAGAACCGGTCGGCGGCCAGCGGAGACACGGTGCGGATCGTGATGCTCGACGTGGAGGACAAGCGACCCGTCGAGGACGTGCTCTGGACGGACGAGTCGTACCGTGAGGTGTACGAGCGTGCCGGCCTGGCGCCGATCGGCACCTACCGGCCAATGGCGCAGCCCGACGAGCCGTACTCCTGGGTGAGTGAGACCGCGATTGCCCCGTGGGCAATCTATGTGCTGGAACCCGGAGCGTAGGTAAAGACGATGAAGCAGGCCCTTGGCTACGTGGCCCTGGTTGTGAAGGACTACGACGAGGCGATCAGCTTCTACGTAGACACGCTGGGTTTCAGGCTCATCGAGGACACCTTCATCGAAGCCCAGAACAAGCGCTGGGTGCTGGTGGCCCCGCCCGGCTCGACGGAGACCAGGCTGCTGCTGGCCCGCGCGGTGGGGGAGGAGCAGTCGTCGCGCATTGGCAATCAGACCGGCGGTCGGGTGTTCCTGTTCCTGCACACGGATGACTTCTGGCGCGACTTCGAGGCCTACAAGAGCAAGGGCGTGGCGTTCGTGCGCGAGCCTGTAGAGGAGAGCTACGGCACGGTGGCGGTGTTCAAGGACCTCTACGGCAACTTGTGGGACTTGCTGCAGCTTAAGGAATGACGGCTGCGGTGAAGGGCGTATGCCCTCTGGCCTCCCGCGACAGTGGATGCCGGCCGCGATCGCTGGGCTGAACCGCCGGCGACCAGGAGCAACGAATGTCCGCGGCAGCCGCGATTATCATAATCAGGATCAAGCGAGTCTTCGCGTTCCTGCGCGAACGGGGCGCGACGTCGCCGGACACGGCCATCCCTACCTCCGAGGTGCCGTACGCTGACAGGTGGTATTTCAGGCGCGTGGTTAAACGCGGTGCCGTGAGAGAGCACGAAGGAAGATGCTATCTTGACGAGGCTGTCGCTCAGCAGTATCTCCAGAGCCGCCGAACGCGAGCTCTCGCCTTCGCCGGCGTGGCGCTGTTGATCTTCGTTCTTTATCTCTGGCTTGCCACTTGAGATCGGCGCCGGAGGAGCTAGCCGTCCTGCCATGGCGCGGCAGCCGTGCATCATCGTGACCGTACGCTACAGTGCCAGGCCCTGCTACGTCACCCTTACGGGCACCCAGTCTCACTCACCATTGCGCTAGGCCCGGCATTTATGCCGGGTTGAACACGCGCTCCTCGACCTGACTGAGGCCGGTTCACCGGCGTTCTCGATGGTCGTCTTCAGGCATTGGAGCAAGTGAATTCGGATGTACCAGCCTAACGGAAGGGTAGACCCAGGCCACGAGAAGCCCGCTCGAAGCGGGCTCGACGGACACCGTCAGCCTGCTGAACCCGGCATGAATGCCGGGCCTGGCGCACGGGAAACGAGAGCCTCCCGCCGCCTCGGATTCAGCGACAGCCGTTAGCGCACGGGTCGCGGACTAAGCACGACGAAAAGCACCGGCTTCCAGCCGATGCGCTCGAGGATCACACTGCCGCAGAGTGGCACAAGATTAACTGTCGCCCGCCGCTTCGTCACTGTCCGCGGAGTCCTCCTCGAAGACGACCCAGCGGCCGTTGTCGTCGACCCGGAGCGTACCGGTGGCCAGCAGGAACTCGAGAATGGCAGTGCGATACCCCGCCAGCGCCTCGGCATAGGCGTTGCGGGCGTCGCGGAGGTCGTTCTCGGCGTCGATTACGTCGCGGTTGGACGAGACTTCGCCGAGTGCGAGCAGCGTACGAGCCTGGGCCCGGCGAAACTCGTTGATGCCGATCTGCTCCTGCTGGATGACCAGCGTGAACTCGGCCAGGTCGATTCGCCTGATGGTTCGCCGCACCTCGGCGCGGATCTGGTCCTGCGACTGTTCGTAGCCCCGCTCGGCCCGCCGCAGATCGACGAAAGCTGCCCGCAGGTCGTTGCGCTCGGCCTGTCGGTTGAGCGGAACCTCGAGTTCCACCAGCCCGCGCCAGGTGGTGTGTTCGCTGTTGTACTCCACCACGTTCAGCTTGTAGGGCTTGGTATTCATGGTCACGCTGCCGGAGAAGTCGAAGTCCGGAAGCATGTTGTTCCTGGCGATCTCCACACCGCGACGGGCGTCGTCCACGCCGTCCAGCGTGGTCAGCAGGTCCAGGCGATAGCGCAACGCCGCGGCGATAGCCTCGGCTTCGGTAACCTCCGGCTTGTAGAGTTCGACGTCCGTCTTGCTGACTTCCAGCGGCGTCTCGGTGCTCATACCCAGGCGGATCTTGAACTGGTCCAGCGACGTGCCGTAGCGTTCGCGGGCGGCGACGATCTGGTTCCGGGCCCGGAGATACTCGACCCTGGCTCGGTCCTCGTCGAGTTTGATGGCGAACTCGGCCTTGGTGAGCGCTCTGGCTCGCTCCCAGTCCCCAATCAGCGCGTCCGCCTGTGCCTCGGCGCTGTCAATCTGGGCCCGCGACGAGAGCAGGGCGAAGTAGTCGCTGGCGATGTCGACCAAAAACTCGCGCCGGAAGCGCTCGAAGCTGCGGACGGCGTAGATCAGGTTGCGCTCCGCCTGGTAGCGACTCTCGTACGCCACCCTGCCGGCACCCCGCAGCAGGGGTA
>JANQGB010001203.1 GCA_028277545.1 Phycisphaerae bacterium
ATATTCCTTATGTGGCAGCTCGGTATGCTGGAGGGCAGCGGGGGAGCGTAAAGAGCTTGCATCAAGACTTGAGGTGCTGGTGGAGCAGTTCTGCGGCGGACTGTAACATCCGGCACGAGGGCCCAGGTTTTGAGATGCCCGAATCGCGCGGAGTGTCAGAACTTATAAGGCCGGAGTGCGGCCTCAGGGACAGCGGTCTAAGATGGTGTGGAGATGAGACTTACACGGTTTGACACAAGCCAGATTGGCATGGCCCTGGCCGTCTTGCTGGTTCTGACCTCAGGATCTCGGACAGCGGCGCAGGAGCCAGGCCCGTACCAGCAGATCGCGGCCGGGAATCAGCTCTTTGAAGAGGGGCGATTCGACGAAGCCCTGGCTGCCTTCGAATCGGCGGCGGCGGAACTGGGGGACTCTCCGGAGTTGGACTACAACCGGGCGGCGGCTCACTACAAGCTGGACCAGTTTGCCGACGCGGCTGAGCTCTTCGATCGGGCCTCCTTGTCGCCGAATCCCGATCTGAGCCGTAGAGCGCGCTTCAACTGGGGAAACTGCGACTACGCCCAGGTGTTGGAGGCGCTCCAGAGTCCCGAAGCTCAGGCCGGCCAGCCACCGGACCTGAATCAGGCGTTGGAAGGGCTCCAGTCTGCCATAACGCATTACCGCGATGCCCTGGATGTGGAGGGCAACCGCCCGACGGACGCAGTGGGCGACCGCAGCGCTCGGGAGAACATCGAACGAGCCCAGAAGCTGATCGAGCTGATCAAAGAACAGCAGGAGCAACAGCAGCAACAACAACAGCAGCAGGACCAGGATCAGCAGAATCAGGACCAGCAGGATCAACAACAGAACGAGAATCAGCAAAGGCAGCAGGATCAGCAGGAGCAGAAGCAGCAGGACGAGCAGCAACAGTCGCAGCAGAACGAGCAGCAAGAGGAGGAGCAGCAACAGACGCAACCGCAACAAGAGCAGAAGGATCAGCAGGGCCAGGAACGGGAGATGACTCCGCAGGAGGTGGAGGCTGTTCTCCAGGCGGTGCGTGATAAGGAGAAGGAGCGCCGCGAGCAGAAAGCGGCGCTGATCAGGGCCCAACGGGTGCCGGTGTCGAAGGATTGGTGATGGTGAGACAGGTCACGCGAATCCTGGTATGTGGGGTCTGCCTGGCGTATCCATCTCTGGCCGTGGGCGGAGACCTCGCCCTGAAGCTTTCCACGCGAGAAGCCTACCTGGGTGAGCCGGTCACGGTGCAGATCCAGGTGCTCAACGCCGACGCGCACGATCCGCCACGGTTTCCGGAAATCGCCGGGGCACGCGTGGACGGCGGACGTAGCGGCACAAGCCGAAACATCTCCTGGATCAACGGCAAGCAGACTGAGCAATTCATCGTTACCTACTCGTACGTTGTGACTCCAGCCAAACCGGGCAAGTTGCACATACCTGCGATCCCGGTGCGGGTGGACGGCGAGATATTGAAAACCTCGCCGACCACGATTCTGGTCTCCACCTCCGAGACGGGCGATCTCCTGTTCGTCGAACTATCAGCCGACCTCGAGTCTATTTACCTCGGCCAGGCGATCGATGTGGCGCTGGAGATCTGGCTCCGCCCCTACCGCAGCCGCAACGTGCGTCTCGACGCGGAAGACATGCTGGGCAGGATCGTGTTCGACGGCAGCAAGTGGGGAGTGTTTCGCGACACGGTGATCCGGCTGCGTGACGGGCAGATGCGCTGGCGCTATCGACAGGACACGCGCCAAGACCAGCAAGGGGCGGAGCGGGCCTATGACGTATTTGTCATACCATTGCAGCTCGTACCCACCAGGACCGGGCCGCTGGACGTCGGCGAAGTTAGTGTAGTGGTCTCCTATCCGACCAGGATCGAACGCGAACGAGATCCGTTCTTCTCCTCTTTCTCCGCCTTCAACCGCAGGCGCGTCACGGAGGCCAGGCCGGTCCAGGCTTCGCTGGGTGAGTCGACGGTGCTGGTCAAAGAGCCTCCCGCTGAGGGCCGCCCGGCCAGCTTCAACGGCGCGGTGGGGGACTACAAGTTCGAAGTGCAGGCCAATCCCACCAACGTGCGCGTGCGCGAGCCCATCGAACTGGTCATGACCATTACCGGCCAGGGAGTCCTGGAGCGGGTTCCCCCTCCTCCGCTGGCCGAGCTCCCCACCGTGGCCCGCGAGTTCAAAATCCCTGACGAGAACGTGGCCGGGACCATCGAAAGCGGGCGCAAGCGTTTTGCCATGACCATCAGTGCCCGC
This sequence comes from Phycisphaerae bacterium, assembly GCA_028277545.1. Taxonomy (GTDB): domain Bacteria; phylum Planctomycetota; class Phycisphaerae; order UBA1845; family UBA1845; genus JANQGB01. The sequence goes on from JANQGB010001203.1 coordinate 2,256, forward strand.
AACGCGGACGTTACTGAGATCCCATCCATCCCGTTTGCGTTCTTCGATCCGAAGACGGAGCAATACGTGACCAGGTGGAGCGATCCAGTACCACTCGAGGTTGAAGCCTCCGATCAGGTGTCGGTGGCTCAATTCGCTGAGGCTCAACAGGGCACGCTGTCGACGCCGACCCAACTGACCGAAACTGCGGTTGGTATCCGGGCCAACTACGCCGACATGAACGACGTCCTGGCCCAGCAGGCCTTCGATCCCGGCTGGGTCTCGGTGACCCTGCTGCTCATGTGTCCGCTGCTGTACGCGATCGGGGCGCTCACCCAACGGCACCGGGATCGCTTGTTGCACGATCGTGGTTTCGCACGGCGGCGACGCGCCGGGGCCGCGGCGCTGGCTGCCATAAAGGCGGCGTCGCGGGGTAGTGACGCGAGCAAGACGGTCTCGGGCCTGGTCAATGCAGTCATCGTGTACATCTCGGACAGGTGCGATGCCCCCAGCGGGCTCACCCGGGCGGAAGCCATCGATCAGCTCAACGCACGGCACGTGTCTGCCCGCCGGATCGAACAGGCCGAGGAGCTATTACGCCGGTGCGAAGGCCAACAGTACGCCGGCTTCAACAGCGAACTCCCCGCAGATCTGACCACTCAGGCGCGAGAGGTTATTCACGGCCTGGAGCGGGAGCGGTTCTGATGGACATCCGACTTCTGGCGGCCCGATTTTTGCTGGTGGTGGTCCTGACGGGGCCCTGCCTGGCGGCGGAACTGTCCACGCAGGAGCAGGTCGGCCTGCTCAACGACGCCCTGCGAGCCTTTGATCGCGGGACGCAGTTGTCGCGCCAGTCGCCGGTCCAGGCGAAGGAGGCCTTCTGCGAGGCGGCGGCGCTGTTCGAGCAACTTGTCGATGCGGGAGTGCAGAACGGGCGACTCTACTACAACCTGGGCAACGCCCGTCTGCGGTGCGGCCAGACCGGTCTGGCGATTGCCGCTTACCGCAGGGCGGAGAGGTTCATCCCCAACGACGCGCGCCTGAAGGAGAATCTGCGGTATGCCCGATCGCTGAGCCCGTACGACATTCGCGAGAGTGGTGAGCGGACGCTGGTCCGGACGATTCTCTTCTGGCACTACGACACCTCGTTACGCCAGCGGTTTCTGGCCGGTCTGGTCGCCTACGTGCTCTTCTGGTCATGTACGATCGGGCGGACCTGGTGGCGCCGCAGAGAGTGGCGCTACCCGATCGGCGTGTTGCTCCTGACCTGGGTGACGCTCTCGGTCTCGGTCTGGTCTGACTGGCGTAGTGCCGCGTCGCCTGGCGAAGGCGTGATCGTGGCCAACGACGTAGTGGTGCGCAAGGGGAACGGCACCGGCTACGAACCGCAGTTCGAACAGACTCTCAGCGAGGGGATCGAGTTCGATATCCTGGAGCAGCGTAACGACTGGTTGCACATCCGTCTGGCCGACGGGAAGGGCGGCTGGATTCGCACCCGTGACGCCGAACTCATCTAACCCAGGTTGCGCAGTTTGGGAAGAATCGAAGCGATTTTCGGGCCGTCTGGGAGGGTGAAACGGCGGTGGCGCTAGCGCCAAGCGTAGTCCTGATCTCTA
>JANQGB010001400.1 GCA_028277545.1 Phycisphaerae bacterium
CGGCGGCTGCCAGTCCACCACGTCGATCGCCGAGACGCCGGTATCCGTGTCGCCGAACTCCCGCAAAACCTGGGTCGGCTGGACCGAAATGCTGAGCGACGTGGGGTGCAGAATCGCGGCCGCCCCGTGGGACACTGTGCGCGGATAGGCCAGCCGTGAGGCCATCGCCGTGGTCGTCGCTGCCCCCCCGCTACTGAAGGTGACTACGTTGGGGTAGTCGTCTGCCGCTGCGAACGGCGCCTCGAAGTTCCATGAACAGTTGGCGTAGCCGTTCTTGGTGATGTTCAGCACCGCTCCGACGATGACCGGAGCGTCAATGACGTGCTTGCTGAACGTCGACGCGCCACTTTCCTTGGCGTACCACTCCAGCGTGCTCACCGTGGCCGCGATCACGTCCACGAACTTGGTGGGGTCCTCGCAGGTCACCGCCCCGCGCACCAGCTTGGCGATCCGGTCGACCACTGCACCGCCGGCCATATTGTCCTGGCGGCCGGTCAGCGTGTTCAGGTAGCCTTGGGTCAGGTCGATGCGCGACGTCCCGCCCAGCAGCTCGCCGTTGGGCTTGGCCGCCATCGCGTAGTAGGTTCGTTTGTTGGCCATAACCGAGACCTCCCTGTCTCAGATCGTTCAGCTCTGTTTGTCCACTTCCGCCACGCGGAACCGCAGGGCGATCACCCAGCGGTTGGCCTGCTGCCACGCGACCTCCTCGCCCACCAGCTCGCACACTTCGGCGGCGTAGTAGTCGTCGCTCAAGTCCGGGTCCTGCCCGTGCAGGGCACTGCGGATCAGGCTGCGACACCAATGCACGCCGACCGACTCCGCGTCGCCGACTCGGGCCGCCGCCCCCGGCCGCTTGTTCTCCACGCCAACCAGCACCAGGTACTCGCTGGCCAGTTGGTTGCTCTCGGCCGAGAGCGTCTGGGCCGGACCACCGACACAGGCCACCTTGACCACGGGCGTGCGATCCCGGAACAGCTCATCCGCCTGCCCCTGGGCCACGTCGGATATAGCCCCTTGCAGATGCCCGACCTCGGCAAGCTTCTTGCCGGCGTCGGCCGCGACGATGGTCGAGACCATCCAGGCCTCAACCTGCGCCGCCAGCGACCCGTCATTGTCAGCCATGACCCGCCTCTGCCTCCAGGTGGTCCGTGAGCATCAGTTCGATCTCTTCGAGGTCGCCCTGATCCAGATACAGGTACGGTCGCGGCGTCAGTGACACCTTAGTGACCAGCCGGTACAGGGCCTTGTTCTCACCGAACCCGAGCCGCCCTTCCTGATCCACCAGCACGCCAATCAACCCGCCCGGTCGCTTGGCCGGGATGAAGGTCAGAATCTTCCGGCCCGGGTCCAGGTCGCGCGGCCAGATCGACTCTCGTTTGTGGTGATCGAGTATGGGGATGGCCAGCGCCTTGCCGGACTTGGGCACGATCGGCCCGCCCACGTGGATCTTGTGAGCATGCGGCAGGTTGGAGCCCACCTCGACGTGGGCGTTACCCAGGTCGTACACGCCGCCTGGCGTGGTGGTCGGCTGCAACAGCGCCTGGCGCAGCCCCGGCGAGCGGAGCTGCTGATTCGAGACCTGGGCCACCAGCCGATCGTGCATCTGCTGTCGCACGTACACGCCGACGTTGTCGAAGAACCGCCGGCTGGCCGGCGGCGACAGCGCCTCCGCGTAGCGGTCCGGCGCCTCAACGTCGCCGGCAAACTCGATGGTCGCCTTGATCCCGTACAAGCCGTTTTGCCTTCATGTGGCACCGGCATCTTGCCGGTGGAGGCAGTTGCCTCTCTTGCACTGTGCCACCGGCGTCTCGCCGGTGGACTCCCAATCAGCCCAGCCCGCTCAGATTGTCCCGGGTCATCACCCTGTTCGCCCCGTCGACCTGGGCGCTCAGCCCGCCGCCTGGCGGGGACGGCAGCGCGCTGTCCACCGGCAGCTTGGCTACACTGTTGGCGATGTCGCGCAGCCACTGCACAGTCTGCCCGTGCAGCTTCTCCAGGTCCGGCGGAACCGGAGGGCGCAGGCCGTGCAAGCCATAGGCGGCGATCGTCAGTGTGGCCCCCTTGAGCAAGGCTAACAGCTCCGGGAAGCTGGCCAGGTCTACTGGAGCCGCCGGCATATGACGCCCCACGTAGGAGTTGACCTTCGCCTCGGCTTCGCCGATCAGCCGCTCAAGCTGCGTCGTGTCCGGCGTCGACCCGCTCTCGGTAGTGAGCTGCGCCGCTCGGGTGTTGCCACCAACCCGGTCGATCAGCTCGCTCATGCTGGCGTAGTCGCCCATGGCGTCACAGCTTGGCAGCGGCCGACTTCGGCCTGGTCAGTTCCTTGCTGCCGTCCGCCTGGTTGACCGTCGACAGCCGCTCGCCGGAGGGCTCGGGCATGGGCACCGGCGGTTCCGCCGGCTCGAACTTGACGCCGCACTCCTTAGCCCAGCGCTTGCGAATCTCCTCGGTCACCTCCTCGCCGGCGAACGACTTGGCCGGCTTCTTGGCGTACTTGGACTTGACCTCGGCGACGATCTCGGCGTACCTGGTCGCCGCCTCTGCTGGTGTCTTACCCTCGGGATGCATCGCTTACCTCGCTTTCGATACGCCCGCCGGTCGCGGCGGCGCGTGCTATGTCTCTGTCACGGACCCGTCTAGCCACCAGTGGTCACTCACCAGTGGCTAGCTGAAGGTGTGCTCCACCATGCGGCGGAACTGGCCGTAGGCGAACTTGAACCGCTGGCGGAGCGTCACCAGCAGGCCGTTGTTCATGTCGATCTCCTTGGGCTCGTCGTAGATCAGGATCTCCAGCTTGGTCC
>JANQGB010000001.1 GCA_028277545.1 Phycisphaerae bacterium
AGGGGCTGGGCTTCACCCCCCAGGAGCGCACGACGTTCGGCCTGTCCGGGATGTTGCCGCACGCCCAGATGAGCATCGAGCAGCAGGTTCAGCTCGAGAAAGAGCACATTGCGGCCAAACCCGACGACCTGGAGAAGTACATCGGGCTGGCCAGCCTGCAGGACCGCAACGAGGTGTTGTTCTATCGCGTGCTGGTCGAGAACACGGCCGACTACATGCCGATCGTCTACACTCCCACCGTGGGGAAGGCCTGCCAGCGGTTCAGCCACATCTTCCGCACGGCCCGCGGCATCTGGCTGACGCCGGACGACAAGGACAACATCCCGGAGCTGTTGCGTAACTCGCCTAACCCCGACATCCGGCTCATCGTGGTGACGGACAACGAGCGGATTCTGGGACTGGGCGATCAGGGCGCCGGCGGCATGGGCATTCCCATAGGCAAGCTCGCCCTCTACGTAGCGGGTGCGGGCATTCATCCGTCGAAGGTGCTGCCCATCAGCCTGGACGTGGGGACGGATAACTCGGCCCTGTTGGATGACCCCTATTACATCGGCTACAACAAGCGCCGCCTGCGGGGCCAGGAGTACGACGACTTTGTCGAGGCCTTCGTGCAAGGCGTCCAGGAGGTGTTCCCTCGTGCCCTGGTGCAGTGGGAGGACTTCCACAAGGACCGGGCCTTCAAGCTGTTGCGGCGTTACCGCAAGCGGCTGCCGTGCTTCAACGACGACATCGAGGGTACCGCCTCGGTGACGGCGGCGGGCGTGTTCGCCGCGCTGCGGATCACCGGCCAGAAGCTGGCCGACCAGCGCATCGTCTACCTCGGGGCAGGAGAGGCCTGCACCGGGATCGTGACCCTGCTGTCCACGGCCATGCGGAGCGAAGGTGTCCCGGAGGATGTTATCGCCAAGGCCCACGTGTTGTTCGACACTCGCGGCCTGTTGCACACCGAGCGAGAGATCAAGGACGAGCACAAGCGCGACATCGCTCTCACACCCGAGGTGCTCAAACACTACGGCCTGGACCCGCAGAACGCATCGCACGAGGACGTCATCGCCGCGGTCAAACCCACGGTGCTGATCGGTGCTACCGCCACGCCCGGTACGTTCCGCCAGTCGATGATCGAGGAGATGGCCAAGCACGTCGAGCGGCCGGTCATCATGCCGTTGAGCAACCCCAACAGCAAGGCCGAGTGCAGCCCGTCCGAGGCGATCAACTGGACCAAGGGCCGGGCCCTGGTAGCCACGGGCAGCCCGTTCCCTGACGTGGTCTACGAAGGGCAGCGCAGCGTGATCGGCCAGGCCAATAACGTGTTCATCTTCCCCGGCGTCGGGCTGGGGGCGATCATCGCCGAAGTCCGCGAGGTGTGCCCGGAGATGTTCGCCATCGCCGCCAGAACGCTCGCCGAGGCGGTCAGCCAGGAGCGTCTGGATCTCGGGGCCCTCTATCCCAGCCAGGACGATCTGCGGGACGTCAGCGCCAAGATTGCGGCCGGCGTCATCCGGTATGCCAGTGCCAATCATCTCGGGCGACGCATCCCCGACGATGAGGTCGAGGAGGTGGTAGCCGCTTCGATGTGGTATCCGGAGTATTGCCCGATCGTGCCCCAGGTGGAGCCTGACATCTGAGAGCCGGCGCAGAGGCGGGGCGCCCCGCGGGCCTGACGGCATTAGCGGCGCGATGGGCTCCGCCGGGCTGCGGCACCGGTCCTCCGGCCGGCCACGAAATCCACAGTACATCGGGGGCGCTGCGGCGCCCCTGTGCATGCGCCCGGTGGGCGTCGGCTCTTCAGATTATCGGAACGGTTGACAGCCAGGAGTCGAACTTCTCGAGTTCACAGTTGGAGATGCTGCCGGCGGTGGTCAGCTCGTAGAGTTCGTAGCACAACCTCCACCGGACTGCCACGCCAGCGTAGACCAACATCATGACACCAGCCGTCACTTCCGCGCAGAGCAGGGTGCGGTAGCGGATGAGCACCGCG
>JANQGB010000041.1 GCA_028277545.1 Phycisphaerae bacterium
ACGTGACACCCGCTGCCGGCGGGGTGCACGATGAGTGGATTGATATCCAGTTCCGCAATCTGTGGGAAGTCGTTGGCCAATTGCGACAGCCGCTTGAGAGACTCCTCGATAGCCGGCAGGTCGCTGGGCTCCTCGCCGCGGAGCCCCTCCAGAACCGAGGACGTACGCAGTTCCCGCACCATCTTGCCTGCCGCCGCCTCGCGGATGGGGACAATGCGGAAGGTCACGTCCTTGAAGGCCTCGACGTAGATGCCGCCCAACCCGAACATCAGCATGGGACCGAACACGGGCTCGCGGTTGATGCCCAGGATCACCTCCTTGCCGGCCGGTATCATTCGGCGGACCAGGATGCCCTGGAGGTCCTCCGGCTGCACATGCCGCAGCACGTGGTTGCGCATGGAGTTGTAGGCCTGGCGTACGTCGTCCGGTCCTCTCAGGTCCAGGGCTACGCCCTTCATTTCGAACTTGTGAACGATCTTGGGCGACACCACTCGCAACACGACCGGGTAACCGATGTGCTCGGCGGTGGCGACTGCCTCTTCCACGGACTGGGTGAGCTTCGACTCCACCAGCGGGAACCCGTAGGCGTCCAGAACTTCGAGTGCCTGCGGCTCCGGCAGGTAACCGTCCGGGGCGGACTTGAATATGGCGGCCACCCGCCGGCGGTCCACATCGTACTCCTGGATGTCGCTAACTTCGCGATCCAGCCAGCGGCGATACCAGACCGCGTGCCACATGGCGTCAGCCGCCCATTCCGGCAGGATGTAGTGCGGGATGCCGTGCTCCTGGAGAATACTGATTCCGGGGGCCACGTCCTTGGCGCCCATGAACGAGCAAAGCAGCGTTTTCTCCGTTGATGCGTAGCGATCCTTGATCTCGCAGATGGCATCGGCGATGGCGTTGATGTTGGTCATGGACTGGGGGGTGAGGATGACCAGGACCTGGTCCACGTTGTCGTCGCCGAAGACGGCCTCCAGGGCGGCGGCGTAGCGATCCTCGCGGGCGTCGCCGATGACGTCGATGGGGTTCTTGATGTTGGCCGCCGCGGGCAGGGGCTTCTTGAGCTTGGCGGTGGTTTCCTCGGAGAAGCAGGCCAGGTCCAGTCCGTGGCCGACCGCGGCGTCCGTGGCCATAACGCCGGGCCCACCGGCGTTGGTCACGATGGCAATACGGTTATTGCGCGGCAGCGGCTGGTAGGCCAACAGTTGGGCGGTGTTGAACATCTCCTCTATCGAGGCGCAGCGGATGATGCCCGACTGCTCGAACACTCCGTCGCAGACCTCGGCGCTGGCCGCCAGTGCTCCGGTGTGCGACTGAGCCGCGGCCGCGCCGGCTGCGGTTCTGCCGCCCTTGATCGCCAGAATGGGCTTGGGATTGTCGCGGTTGCCGGCGATCTCGCGGGCGGCCTGCATCAGGTCCCGCCCGCGGCTGATCTCCTCAAGGTACATCAATATAACGGACGTCTGTGGGTCCGCTGCCAGGTATTTCAGTAGATCAACCTCGCCGACGTCGGCCTTGTTGCCCAGACTCACGAACTTGGAGAAGCCGATGTTCTTGCCGGCGGCGTAGTCCAACACTGCGGTACACAGGGCACCGCTCTGCGAGAGAAACCCGATCTTACCCTCGGCCGGCATGGCCCGGGCAAAGCTGGCGTTCAGTCGCACATCCGGTTCGGTGTTTATCACGCCCAGGCAGTTGGGCCCGATCAGGCGCATGCCACCGTCGGCCGCTATTGCCTTGATGCGATCCTCTCGGGCCAGGCCTTTCTCGCCCACCTCGCGAAAGCCCGCCGAGATGATAATGGCGGCCCTGATGCCTTTCTCGACGCACTGCTGCAAGGCCCTCTCACAGACCGCACCAGGAAAGACCAGAATGGCCAAGTCCACCGGGTCCGGGATATCCACGACGTAGTTGTACGCCCGGACGCCGGCAATGTGCTTCTTGCGCGGGGCCACCGGATACACCACACCGTTGAATCGGCTGTCCAGCAGGTTGACGAAAATGTCGTGCGGGACAGTCCCCTCAGTGTCGGTGACACCCAGCACCGCGATGGAAGTAGGGCGGAAGATCGGGTCCAGGCCGGCGAGAAACTCTGCGTCCTCGGCGGCTCGGGGCGTTGGCATCATAGCTGTCTGCGTCATTCTAATGCTCTGTCTGGCGAGGGGCGTGGCGGACCAGCCCTATGTTCGACTGATCCGCGTTATGCCCGGTCATCAACTATTCCAGGGGCAGCCCGGCCCAGCAATCTGGTCCGCAGCAACTGGCGCATCCGATGCAAGCTTCTCTGCCCCAACCGGCACTGGCTTCCCGGCGGTCCGCATCACCTACTGGGCGAACCGGCGGGTGCCCCGCAAGCCGCGCACGTCTTACTTAACGTACTTGGCGATGAACTCCGCCGCACCCTCGACGGTGTCGACCGCCAGGGCAGCGTCTTCGTCCATGTCGATGTCGAACTCCTCCTCGAAGGAGGCAACCAACTCGACGCTCTGCACGGATTCGGCGCCGAGGTCGAAGATGAAGTTGTCAGCGGCCTTGATAGTGTCGGGCTCGATGGACAACACGCGAGCCGTCACCTTGATTACTCGATTCAGTACGTCATTGTCTGCCATGAACAGGGTCTCCCATGGTTGTGTGGCCTGGTCCACTGTCTCGATCGCTCTCCCGAACTCCTCAGGTCAGCTCGTCGGGGGCGGCGCTACGGTACGATCCTCCGCAGGGATCCTCGGTCTATCTCCCGGCGTTATACTTGGTGACCAGGTCCGGCAGATGGGTGCGGACCTGTTCTTCCAGTTCCTCGTCACTGATGGCCGTCAGTCGGCCGTGTACGTTGTATTGGTCCATGACCCACTTCTGAATCTGGACGATCTGGGTGAGCTTCACCTCGTCGGGCGTGCCCCGTGTACCCAGGAACTCGTTGACCCAAACGGCGATCCCGTCGGTCCCCGTCTTGTCGGTGATAGCCACTCCTGGCGGGCGATTGAGCAGTTCGGTCGTGTCCATGATGTTGTAGATTCGCTCGTCGCGCCGCAGGCCGCCGGCGTGGATGCCCGCCCGGGTGGTGTTGAAGTGCTTGCCTACGAAGGGGTAGTTGTCCGGGATCGGGAAACGGATGCTGCGCATGTACCTGGCGATCTCGGTGATCATCCTGGTTTCCAGGCCGCACAAACAGCCCTTTAGCGCGATGAACTCCATGAGGGCGCCCTCCAGCGGCGGGTTGCCCGTACGTTCACCGTATCCGAACAGAGTTCCGTTGAGGGCATTGCATCCGTAGAGCCAGGCGCTGACCCCGTTAATGTGTACCTTGTGGAAGTCGTTGTGGCCGTGCCACTCCAGTCGCTCCGGCGGAATGCCGCACTCCTCGGTCATGTACCAGCACAGCTTGGCGATTGACCTCGGCGCCGGCACGTTGGGGTAACCCAGGCCGAAACCCATGGTGTCGCACAGTCGGATCTTGACCTTGAGGTGATCGGGCAGATCCTCGCTGAGCCGGGAGAGCTTCTGCACAAACGGCAGCACGAAGCCCTTCCAGTCCGCCCGGGTGACGTCCTCCAGGTGGCATCGGGGGCGTACGTTGGCCTCCAGAGCCGCATCGACCACACCGAGGTACTGGTCCATGGCCTGCTGCCGGGTTTGCTTCTGCTTGTGGAAGATGTGGTAGTCGCTGCTGCTGGTGAGCATGCCGGACTCCTTGAGGCCGGCTTCCTTGACCAGGCGGAAGTCACCCTTGACCGCCCGTATCCACCCGGTTATCTCCGGGAACTTGAGGCCCAGTTCTCGACATTTGTCCAACGCTTCGCGGTCATTCTTGGTGTAGAGAAAGAACTCTGTCTGGCGGATTACCCCGTTGGGCCCGCCCAGCTTCGAGAGCATCTCGTACAGTTTGACCTGTTGTTCGACCGTATACGGCGGGCGGGCCTGCTGTCCGTCGCGGAAGGTCGTGTCGGTAACGTGAATATCCGCGGCGGCCCGAGCCGCGGGATCGAAGGTGACCTGCTTGCCTTCGATCTCCTCGGTCCACTTGGCCTCGAACCCGATCAGCGGCGGGATCGAGTAGGGGAAGATGTCGTCGACCAGGTTGGGCTCCGCGACGTCCTGAAGAGGGTACTGAGTTGACATAGTGGCAACCTCCTGAAAGGGTCCGTTACCTCACTGGTACGCAAGACCTGCACGTTTCCCGTTTATCAGGTGATCGTTCCCTGTTGCTCAGCTTGCCCCATGACAGGCGGTTACTGCCCGAGTGCCATCTGTCGCCTGCCCTTGCGGACTTGTTCCTTACGCTCCTTCTTGGTCAGCTTGAAGACGTGCCGCAGCAACTCCTCGTCCGCGGCGGTCATCTCCACCTTGCGGCGTGACATGGCCGTCCTGGCCGTGTCAATCAGCCGGTCCACACCAAAGCCCTTGGTGACCACGCCTTTGAGGAACCAGGCAAACGGGCTTATGTACTTGGGCAGCGGGGCGCCCGTCGCCACCAGGATGGCCATCGTGCCGACGATCGTTCCGGTGTTCAGAAGAGTGCCGATACTGGTCTTGACGTGATCGCCGATGAAGCTGCCCACCTTCGGTGAACCCGTTTCCACCGTCTCCCCGTTCATGATCACGGTGACCGAACCGTAGTCATTCTTCAGATCGCTGTTGGTGGTCATGGCGCCCAGGTTGACCCACTCGCCGACGTAGGCGTGCCCCAGGAAGCCGTCGTGGTACTTGTTGGAGTGGCCGTGGATGATGCTCTCTTCCACCTCGCCACCGACCCGGCACATCGGGCCGATGCTGCAGCCCTCGCGCACCTTGGCGCCCAACAGCATGCTGCCAGGGCCGACGTAGCAGGGGCCCTCGATGCGGGTGAAGGGATGCACCTCGCAGCCGGCTTCTATGGTCACCGGCCCCTCCCGCATGTCGATGCACACGAAGGGGTGGATATCGGCTCCCTCGCCAACATAAAGGCGGTCCTCGGGGCCGAAGACGACCGCACTCTCGTGCATCTGGCCCTCGACGCCGCTACGGCCCGCGGCCTCGAAGTCGGCGGTCAGCTCCTCCGGATTGCTCAGCATCACGTCCCAGATGTACTCGAACCACTTGCCGGAGAACTCAGCACGATCGGCCTTGCTCGCGGCGGCCACCAGGCCTGCATAGTCGCGAATGCCGCTCACGTCCTCCGTGGTGCGCCAGGCCGCCAGCCGGTCACCGTTCCAGAGAGCTACCCGCTGCTCGCCCGGCTTCCACTGCGAGCCACACACCCGACCGTTGACAAACAGAACCTCCTCGCCGGCGAGCTTCGTCAGGTCGTTGATCGCTGCTGACTCGCTTCGTTGGCTCAGCGTGGGGGCGATATAGTCGCGCACCAGGAAGGCGTCCGCCGGTCCGCCGGCGGCACGCTCGATCTTGCTGCTCAGCGAAGTTGCGCCGGTCTTAAGCTCGAAGACCCCTCGCACCCAGGTGAGCGGCAGGAATCGGTCAAACTGATCGTCTC
>JANQGB010000082.1 GCA_028277545.1 Phycisphaerae bacterium
GCCTGAGCCGACCCCGGGGTCCATGGAGCGGCTGCACCGTATGCTCCACGATGCCCGACAGCCGATGATGGTGGTTGGCGGCAGCGGCTGGACCGACTCCGCCCGATTGGACGTCATCACCTTCGCGTCCGCCAACAATCTGCCCACGTGCTGCGCCTTTCGCCGTCATGACATCTTCGACAACGACCAACCCGGCTTCGTGGGCGAACTGGGCATCGCGCCTAACCCGAATCTGGTATCCCGCGTCAAGGAGGCCGACCTGCTGCTGGCCGTAGGTACGCGGTTGGGCGAAATCGTCACGCAGGGTTATACCCTGATCGAGCCCGGCAATTGCGGGCAGGCACTGGTCCATGTCCACGTGGATTCGGGCGAGTTGGGCCGCGTGTTCGAGCCTGACCTTGCCATCGCGTCTGGCATGCCCGAGTTCGCCCGGGCGGCCTGCGCGCTCGTTCCCGTGGAAGCAGGACGCGGGTCCGATTGGGCGAAGGATCTGCGGAACAGTTATGAAGACGATACGGCAATCCCGCGCGTCGAGGGCGATCTGGACCTGGGGCAGGTGATGGCGGAGCTCAAGAGCCGCCTGCCGGCGGACACTGTGGTGACCGTCGATGCCGGCAACTTCAGCGGTTGGACACAGCGGTTTCTGCGCTTCGGTGCCGGACGCCGGCTGCTGGGGGCCACCAACGGCGCCATGGGATACGGCGTGCCGGCGGCGGTGGCGGCCAAGATCCTCAACCCCGAGCGGACGGTGGTGGCCTGCGTCGGCGACGGCGGGTTCGGCATGACCGGTCAGGAACTGGCCACCGCCATGCACCACGGCGCGGCGCCGATTATCTTGGTGTTCAACAACGCTATGTACGGCACCATCCGCATGCACCAGGAACGTGCGTATCCTCATCGGGTGATCGGAACGGGGCTGACCAACCCGGACTTCGCGGCGTTTGCTCGTGCCAATTCAGCCCATGGCGAAACGGTGACGCGGACCGATGATTTCGCCCCGGCGTTGGATCGGTCCCTGGCCTCGGGAAAGGCAGCGGTGATCGAGTTGCGATACGACCCTGAAATCATCAGTACGCGCACCCGCTTGTCGCATTTGGCAGGGAGGACATAGCGATGAACGAGCTGGCGCACATGCACGCCATGGTACTCGATGCGCCTCGACACTCTCTCTGCCTCCGGAGCATCGCCCGTCCGGAGCCGGGGCCGGGACAGGTTCTGGTACAGGTGTCAGCTTGCGCGGTGTGCCGCACCGATCTCCACGTGGTGGACGGCGAGCTAACGGAGCCCAACCTGCCCATCGTCCCGGGTCACGAAATCGTCGGCCGTGTCGTTGAAACCGGGGAGGGAGTGGAACGCCTCGTTCCGGGCGACCGGGTGGGCATTCCCTGGCTCGGTTGGACTTGTGGACACTGCGTTTATTGCCTCTCGGGTCAGGAAAACCTCTGTCCCGAGGCGCGCTTCACCGGTTATCAGATCGACGGCGGCTACGCAGACTACACCGTGGCGGATGCCCGCTACTGCTTTCCCATTTATAGCCACTATAGCGACGCGGGGGCGGCGCCGCTGCTGTGCGCCGGGCTAATCGGCTATCGCTCGTTGGTCATGGCCGGGGACGCCGAGCGATTGGGGGTGTACGG